>NZ_MCSD01000017.1:0-66687 GCF_002872555.1 Vibrio sp. 10N.286.55.E10 | reverse complement strand
TACATTCACTGCCATGGTGATTTCTCCAATTGATTTTCCGGTATAGCGGTTTCCGACGTCTCGGAAAACCAAAGTAGTTCTCTCAAAGTTACTTTTAATAACGGCGCGAAATTCAGAAGCTTTAGAAAAACTTTTAAAAAACCACAAAAAAATTATTAATCTAATATTTATCAATAACTTAATTTTCATCACCTTCTATTACAGAGATAGATTTCAATTGAAAAAAGATTTCAACCTGTTTAAAAAACGTACGAATCGCCGTCTAAATTAGTCAAGGTGGAGAAATGATCAATCACCAAAGATCTCTGGGGTAGGCAAATCTTGTGCAATAGATGAAATTATTTGTCGTGAAGAAGAGCCGTCAAATAGAGATCTAAGAAAGGTAGAGCGAGAAAATTCGCAGGGAAGTAAGTAGCAAAAACAAGAAACACAGAAAGGAAAAAGCCCCTTTTCCTTTGAGAGAACCGGGGCTAGTTGGCGCGTCAGAGCCTGTGTGGAGATCATCGAGAAATGAACACATTTCCGACTTGCCGTTGCATTCTTACCGTAAAAATGGATAGCAGGTGAGAGATGAGAGAGCTAAACACTCAATAGTAAGTATGCTTGCCAGTTTCCCTTGCTGCATGGCTCACGTCTGAACACGAGCAGCAACTTCAACCAATAACTATTGCAACAATGTCATTGCAGAGTTAGGCAACTGTTTTGCTTGAGCAAGTATCGAAGTACCTGCTTGTTGCAGAATTTGTGACTTGGTCATTTGCGTCGTCTCTTTCGCAAAGTCTGTATCTTTGATTCGGCTGTTAGAAGCGTCTACGTTCTCTTGTACGTTTGCCAAGTTATTAATACTGTGGCTTAGACGGTTCTGTTTCGCACCCAAATCAGCACGCTGTGAATCTACGTACTTCATTGCAGAATCAATCACACTGATTGCGTTCTGTGAACCTGCAACGCTAGTTAAGCTAACATCTTGAACAGAGGTTGCGCGGCCTTCACTCTTAATTCCTAGCTCAGACGCTAGGCCACCAGAGATCGACATTGCACCTTCAAGGTCAGGTTCAGCAACGAACAGTTGTAAACGACCTTCATCGGTAACCGATGCGTTCACTAGATCAGATTGACCATTAATGTAAGTCGCCAGTTCTTCAATATCATCACCCGCTTTGGTGTTAATATCTAGAATGATGTCTTCGCCCGCTTTAGTCTTAAATTCGAATTTAAGATCGCTTGCGGTTGGCGGCACTTGCCAATCTTTGTCTTTCGCGTTTTCTGAATCAAACGTAGTACCACCCATGCGGAAATCATCGGCACGAATGCTAGTCAACGCCATGATCATCGCTTCACCAGAGTTAGAACCAATCTGGAACGACGCTTCACCAAATGAACCATTCAGTAGACGACGGCCACCAAAAGAGGTTGTTTCCGCGATACGGTTAAGCTCATCTTGAAGTGCCATTGACTCTTCGTTCAGTGCAGTACGCTCTGCTGGAGAGTTAGTGCCGTTTGATGATTGAATCGCTAGATCACGCATACGTTGCAGTACGTTGGTTGATTCATTCATCGCGCCTTCAGCGGTTTGAGCAATCGAAATACCGTCGTTAGCATTACGCATTGCTACATCAAGGCCACGAGATTGAGCCGTTAAGCGGTTCGAGATTTGCAGACCTGCTGCATCATCTTTCGCGCTGTTGATCTTGTGACCAGATGACAAACGCTCCATAGAAGTCGCTAAGTCATTAGACGCTTTATTCAGGTAACGTTGTGCTGTCATAGCAGATACGTTAGTGCTTACATTGATAGCCATTTTGCTCTCCTTATGAGTTCGCAAACTTTCTGCGAAGCGGCCAGCTTTACTCTCATATGGATAAGCACTGACCGTGTATTACTCGATAAACCCTATTCAGGGTTTAAGATCTGTATTAATCATTTATAACCAACACAGATACAAGTTGTATGCCAAGTTTAATTTTGTATAAATAATTTTTTAATTAAATAAAAATCAAAAACTTACAAAAAATTAAACGCGATTATGATTGTTTGTTCTTTGAGGGTGAAACAACGTATACCCTCCTGATTGCCGTTTTTTGCCGCTATCTTGAAAAACAAAACGTTTCGTATAAAAAAGCGGCAAGTATTGAAGTCATTCGCACGTATGGCATAGCACATAAGGCAAAGAATCGACTCCGTGATGAACAGCAGCTCACCACTAAATACCGATTGATCATTAAATATAATTAAACAAGGTCAGGTCTTTTGTTTTGCCAAACGCTTGTTGTGAAGCTTGGAGTGCTCGAGAGTTTTCATTGAATTCAATGATGGCTTTCGAATAATCTAAGTCTTCAAAGTTGCTTTTTGCTTTCGCCAAAGACAACTTAAAATCTTCATGTTGTTGCTCTTGAATATCCAAGGTACTCAAGCGTGCACCGACATCGGTTCTCGCCTTAGTTAAATGGATAAACGCAGCATGGAACTCTTCTGTTACTTGGTGCAATTTCGCCGTTGCCGATGCATCCGACACAGGGTTTTCTGCCTGTTCTGCCGCCTCTTTGAACGTATCAAAGATAGAGAATGTCTCTCTCGGCTCTAAGGTGATGGAGTCACCCTTAGTGATCTGGCCTTTGACTTGAATATTCAGCCCTTCGTAAACAATGCCTGTCGAAGGATCAAAATCTTCTGCTGCAACCACTGCACCGTCTTTTTCAAGCTGATAAGCGAAATTACCCGTCTGCATGTCGACAAAAGTCACTTTATAAGTAGACCCATCTTCATCGCTGTTGGTCGCACGCCCGAGCAATAACTCAGACGCAGGCTCAAGCTCATATTGAGGCTCGTAATCCCCGAACGGGTTGTCTATTTCCATAAACATTTTGCTGCCGGGATCATTCATCGCCATTTCAAAGCTGCTTGCCACACGCATCTTGCGTTGATAGTCATCACCTTGGTAAGTCACGTTCCCTTCATTATCTCGAAAGAAAGGTTGGTTCTTTGGTTTAGTACCCGCAAATGTGTAGTTACCCGACTCATCTTGAGAGTTGGCTAAATGCAGAAAGTTATTCGCCAGTTCTTGAATTTCACGCTTCTTAGCTAAGCGGTCTTCTGGAGAAAGTGCACCGTTGATCATTTCCATCACGGTTCGTTTTGCTTCATCAGCAAAGCCTTCAGTGTTGGAGACCAATACCTCATGATGTTCAAGACGGTTTCTTACTAAAGTAATCGCATCTACATACTGTTTAAGCTGCTCTGACTGCTGACCAATATTCTGTAAATAGTGCGTCGCCAATGGGTCATCACTCGGCGACTGCAACTTCTTACCAGAAGCGAGCTGCGCTTGGTTGTGATGCACCTTGTTCTCTTGGCGGCGCAAGTCGTTTTGTACTGACTGATAATTGTGGAAGCTAGAGATGCGATTCAACATTTATACCTTCCTATCTCAGAGCCAAAATGGTGTTAAACGTATCGTTGGCTGCTTGCATGATGCGTGACGAAGCCATATACGCTTGTTGAAATTTCATCATATTTGCCGCTTCTTCATCGAGGTTAACCCCCGAAATCGAAGCAATACGTTCTTGAGCTGACTGCTTTTCTAGCGTCGCGATATCACTCAAGCGATTTGCCGTGGAAGACTTCAAGCCCGTATTGGTGTTCAAATTGTGGTAAAGGTCTAAAATCGTAGACTCACCATCATTCAAGATCTTACCTGTTTGGAGATCTTGTAGCTTACGTAGGTTTCCGTTATCGCCTTCTGATGGGACAAGGTTTGCCGTAAATTTATCGTTTGCCACCGCACCGGCTGTTAGCTCAAAGGTGGTGCCATTGATGGTCACAGGCCCTTGTGGCGGATACGGTTGCGGCTGCATTAAAATGTTGCCCTTTGGATCCGTTACGGCAAATTGCTCACCCTTTGGCGATACAACCACTTCGAACTCACGTAATTGGCCAGCCGCTAAAATTTTGAACCCCGCAGTGCCTTTAGCAAAGGTGGTCGATGCCTCATAACTTTGTGCGGCAATATCTCTAGGGTCTTTAGTTTCCATCTGAATCTGCGCAGCAAAGTTGCGCGTAGGGCGCAGTAATAACTTCTCGCCAAGTTCAGGAGGATTACGTATTTCCACTCGCATGCCATCAAGATAAAAAGCGTTACCACTAGAGTCGGTCGTCACCTTAACGGTTTCGCCATTCGGCTTAGTCACGACATAATCACTGCCGTCAT
Organism: Vibrio sp. 10N.286.55.E10; assembly: GCF_002872555.1. NCBI lineage: Bacteria > Pseudomonadati > Pseudomonadota > Gammaproteobacteria > Vibrionales > Vibrionaceae > Vibrio > Vibrio sp. 10N.286.55.E10. The sequence continues at coordinate 62,480 of NZ_MCSD01000017.1, read as the reverse complement.
ACTTAAGGCCGTACTCACCACCTTTTAAGGCAGAGGTGTCATCGATATATACCGCAACATCCGCTGTTGACTGCCCACTAGCCGTGACACGAGATTTTGCCACCAGCTCTGAGTTCACATCGGTGAAAATATCTTGGCCTACGTTGCCGTTGAGATCCAAACCTTGCTCTTGAAGACTATTTACCTTGTACGAAAACGCCGTCGCCAAACGACCAAGCTCATCCATGATTGCTGGAATATGCTCGTCTCGCATGTCTAACATGGCACCGATTTTTCCGTCGATATCACTGCTGGTGATCGGTTTTAAAGACTTCCCTTCAACAATCGCCAAGCGACGCTGATGCGCATCGGGCAAGCCATCAACCATTTTCAGTTGGCTTGCTTCACTACCTGAAACCAAGGTATGGCCATTACCGATATGGACGTTAAATCCTTCGGCGTTTGAGCGCGGAGTTACCGTGACTTTGGTATAACCAGACAGCTCATTAATAAGCTTTTCGTGCTGATCCCGAAGGTCGTTATGTGGCCCAGGAGTTCGCATCATTAAGCGTTGTACGTCACGGATCTCGTAAGCCAGTTGGTTAACTCGCTCGATACCCATATCTAACTTTTTATTAGTAGAATCAGACTGTTGTCGAACTGTTTCATGAAATTCGTTCAAGGTTTTAGTTAATAGCCCAGCCTTTTCTAATACAACCTTTCGCGCACCAACATCATTCGGTGTATCGGCCAATGTTTTAACCGAGTCAAACCACTCGTTGAGGTTTTCTGGGATCTTCTTCGAAGCAACCGATGACAACATGCCCGACAGCATATCTAGGTTGGCTTCGGTATCACCTTTGTTGGCGGCATTGGTTGTCGATAGGTTAAGTTCATTGACGGCAAATTGGTCCCAAGAGCGGCGAACATTTTCCACATGCACACCCATACCATAGGTTTGGCCACCGTACTGGCGCGGGTCATTCACACCTTGAATCACAGATTGGCGGCTATAGCCCTCTGTGTTGGCGTTAGAAATGTTATGACCTGTGGTGTTTAGCTGTCTCTGAGCGGTAAGAACACTTTGTGCCCCTACATTCAGAAGATCCGACGCCATAATGCCCCCAAAAAACTTAACAAAATCAGCGCAAACTGATTAACTACAACTGCATATCATCAAGAGATAAAGCAATATATATGCCAATAGATAAAACTGAGAATTCAAAGGCAATAATTTATTGAAGTGTAAGGAGATAACTACAGACTTCGCAGCAAAACTTGAGGTGATAGATAGGAAAAGAGCCTGCCAATGGCAAGCTCTCAATGTTCATTAAAGGTGATTAGTTCATCTCATCAATCTTAGCTTTAACGCGCAATACCTTATCTGCATAGTTAGGGTCAGTTGCGTAACCTGCTTGGTGGATACCTTTGATGAAGTTCTCTGAGTTACCTTGATGCTGCAATGCCGTTTCGTATCTTGGGTTTTCGTTCAAGAACTTCACATAGTCGTTAAAGCTATCTTCAAAGTTTGAGTAAGAACGGAAAGAAGCCGACTCTTTAACGGCTGTTTTACCGTGGAACTCAAGTGTCTGCGTAGCAACCTTATCGCCCTTCCAACTTCTGTCTGCTTTGATGTTGAATAGGTTATTGCTGTTGCCCAAAGAGTTCTTAACCATTTTAGAACCCCAACCCGTTTCAAGGGCAGCTTGTGCCAATAGTAGAGACGAGTCCACACCAAGCGCGCTCGCTGCTTTTTCTGCGTAAGGCTTCATTGAGGTCACAAACGATTCTGGAGAATCAAAGGATACTGGCTGTTTTGCTGCTTGCGCAGATTGTACTTCTGATGCTCGACCTTCTGAACGGCCTGAGTACTGAGGTCTTTGCAATGAAGTATCAAAGCCTTCACTACGAACCTTATCTTCCGTCGCATCGCTTGCTTGACCCGCGCTTAACTGCGCCACAATCATATCCGCAAGACCTAACGAACCCGAAGCACTCAACTCACTCGCCATTTGCTCATCTTGCATTTGGCGATAAAACTGCTCGTTCTGGCTATTCAGCATATCCGATTTGAAGCTTGAGTTTGCATCGCGCATCGACTTAAACAACATTGAGGTAAAAATTGATTCAAACTGTTTTGCCGCAGCGGTTAATGCTTCTTTCTCGCTGCCTTCTTCACCGTTTACCGCTTGTTGACGAAGGCGGTCTAGGCTGCCGATGTCGTGGATAAAGCCGATGTCATTGTTATTCTTAATCATGCTTAACCCCTTAGATAATGATCAATTGGCCTTCAATCGCACCCGCTTGTTTCAGTGCTTGAAGGATTGCCATTAGATCAGAAGGCGCTGCGCCGACTTCGTTAACTGCTCGAACCAAATCATCCAGCGTTAGGCCAGGTTCAAACTTAAACATCTTGCCATCAGCTTCAGTGACTTCGATATCTGAATCAGGAACCACTACTGTTTGGCCGCCAGAAAATGCATTCGGTTGGCTTACGTTGAGATTTTCTTTGATTGCGACCGTCATACCACCGTGCGTTACCGCCGCCGCTTTTAAGCGAACGTGCTTACCAACCACGATCGTACCGGTACGAGAGTTAACAATGATTTTTGCAGAACCTTCTGCAGGGTCGAATTCGATATTTTCAATTGCAGACAGGAAAGCCACACGTTGGCTGATTTCTCGAGGTGCACGAACTTTTACTGACGTCGCGTCTACCGCAGACGCCATTTGTGGGCCTAAGAAGTTGTTAACCGCATCAGCCAAACGCTGAGCCGTTGTAAAATCTGATTGGATTAGGTTGAAGGTAATATAGTCACCGCGACCGAATGGGGTTGGAATCTCTTGTTCAACCGTTGCACCGCTAGAGATGATGCCAACGTTAGGGTTGTTACCGACAATCTTAGAACCGTCGTTACCCTGCGCGCTAAAACCACTTACTACCAAGTTACCTTGCGCTACGGCATACACCTGGCCATCAAGACCTTTTAAAAAGGTTTGTAGCAGCGTACCACCACGTAGGCTTTTTGCCGAACCGATAGAAGACACGGTTACGTCAACTTCCTGACCTTGCTTAGAGAAAGCTGGCAGTTCAGCAGTCACAATAACAGCCGCTACGTTTTTGGTTTTTGGCTTAGTGCCGGGCGGCAATTGGATGCCAAAATTTTGCAGCATTGCGTTAAACGTTTGATCGGTAAAGGGAGTTGTCTCACCTGTACCCGGCAAACCTGTCACCAAACCGTAGCCAACAAGTTGGTTACTACGAACACCCGCCACTTTTGCCACGTCTTTAATACGCGCAGCATGGGCACTGGTGGCAAGAAATAGCATGCCGAATAGTACGAGTGTTAGTTTTTTCATTGAGTAACCTGTCTGTATTGCTTTAATTTATAATAGCTTAGCTAAATATGGCTGAGTGATAGAGGCTATCAGTATGTCGACACCCTCTCAAGCCCTACAGAGATACATTAAAGAATCGTGCCAAGAATCCAGGCTCTTGCATATCTTTCTGCACGCCCGTACCCGAGTACTGAATTCTTGCGTTAGAAACACGGTTTGAAGCGATGGTATTTTCGAAATCAATATCGTCTGGACGGATAGTGCCACTCAGGCGGATATACTCATCGCCTGTGTTCAATGTCATCCACTTTTCACCACGAACCACTAGGTTACCGTTGGCTAATACTTCAATAACTTCTACGGTAATGTAGCCGCTGATGCTGTTACTTTGGTTGGCTGATGCGTCACCAGCGAAGGTATTGGTGTTGCTCAGATCGTAAGAGAAGTTGTACTTATCGATCGTTAGCTCTTGACCACCAACGGCCAAAGGCTCCATCGATGCATCGTTCGACTTAGACATGTCTGCGTTGGCTTTTTTGGTCGCTCGAGTATTCTCATCTAGCGCCACAGTAATGATGTCACCAATACCACGCGGTTTTGAGTCATCGTACATGCTGCCAATATGATTCACATTGAATAGTGAACCCGTTGCCGCTGCGTAATGCTCTGGTTTCTGCTTTGGATTGATTGGCGCCCATGCAGGGTCACCTGCAATTGGATCGGTTCTACCACGAAGCGTGTCGATAATGCCTGAGCTCTCTTCAGCCGACTTATCACCTTCCACTGCATCAACTACTGTGGTTGCGTTTTCTTCTGCTGGAGTCTCTATCGGGTCCAGCACAGCACAACCCGTCATAGACATAAACAGAGCTAAACAAAAAATACGTTTCATGGCGATATACTCTCAGCAGGCAGTGGTCAATGGATCAATTAGTAGAAACACGTTGATGAATTCGAATAAGTAAACGGCTAACAAACCAATTACAGCTGTTGGTTAACAAAGCTCATCATCTTGTCTACTGACGAGATAACTTTTGAGTTCATTTCGTATACACGTTGAGCTTCAATCATGTTTACCAGCTCTTCGGTTACGTTTACGTTCGATGTTTCTAGCATCGACTGACGAATGTTACCTAGGCCATCGAAGCCCGGTACACCTTCTTGCGGGTCACCACTCGCACCAGTCGGTAAGTAAAGGTTTTGACCGACTGGCTCTAAACCGCCTGGGTTTACGAAGTCTGTAATCGTGATTTGGCCAACTACGACGTTGTTTTGCTCACCACGTAGACGAACCGATACTTCACCGTCGTTACCAACCGTTACTGAGATCGCGTCTTCAGGAATCACTATTTCTGGTTGTAGAGGGTAACCTTGGCCCGATGTTACGATTGCGCCGTCACCGTTCAGAGTAAACTGACCATTACGGCTGTAACCCGTTTCACCGTCTGGCATCTCAACTTGGAAGAAGCCGTCACCTTCGATCATCATATCTAGGCTGTTCGACGTTGTTTGTGCGTTACCGTGCGTGTGCACTTTCTGAGTAGCAACAACTTTAGAACCAGCACCCAACATCAAACCACTTGGCAGCTCAGTGTTCTGAGACGATTGACCACCCGGTTGGTTGATGTTCTGGTAGAACAGATCTTCAAATACCGCGCGGCTCTTTTTAAAACCAATGGTCGAGGCGTTGGCAAGGTTGTTCGAAATCGTTGAGATATTGGTTTGTTGGGCGTCTAAACCTGTTTTACTTACCCATAGTGCTGGATGCATAGCAATTTCCTTTAAACTCTATTAGCTCATACGAAGCAGTGAATCAGACGACTTGTCCATTTCCTCTGCTGTGCTCATCATCTTGACCTGCATTTCAAACTGACGTTGTAAGTCAATTAAGCTGGTCATTTCACCTACGGCATTTACGTTACTGCCTTCGATAGCACCTTTTAGCAACGTTACCGCTGCATCTGCTTCGTATGCCTGATCTGGGTTTTTCGAACGGAATAGACCATTCGTATCTTTAAACAAAGTTTGGTTGTCTGGACGTACAAGCTTAATACGATCAACTACGGCCAATTCTTCAGCTGGAGCGCCTTGAGGAATCACCGAAATCGTACCGTCAGTACCAATTTCTACTTTACTGATTGGGATGGGCAGTGTGATTGGCGCATCGTTCTCACCTAGCACCAAATGGCCACTTGCGTTAGTTAGCAAACCGTTTTGGTCAACCCTTAGATTACCGTTACGCGTTAAGCCTTCGCGGCCGGTGTTATCCATCACTGAAATCCAACCATCACCTTGAACGGTAACATCGAGATCTCGGCCAGTGGTAACCACACTACCTTGCGCAAAATTATGACCAGGACGCTCTGTCATGCTGAAAACACGAGTAGGCATGCCTTCACCATACGCTTGCATTGAACGTGCTTGTGCTAAATCAGCACGGAAACCAGTTGTACTCACGTTGGCAAGGTTGTTTGCACGTAGCTGCAAAGCCTGCATATTTTGCTTTGCGCCACTCATGGCAAGAAACAGTGCGCGATCCATAATTTTGCTCCAAAAAATCATCTTCTAGAGCTTATAAAGCAAACACTGTGCCAATATTTTTAACTGTTATTTATCAATAGTTTAAATATAAAATGAACAAGGATGGGTGATCATTAAAGGATCATTGAGGAAGAATTGTTGCCAGTGGCATTACCGTGCGGCAATAGGGGCGGCAAATAAGAAGACAAACAACAATACCCAATTCAATAACATTGAATTGGGTATTCGCAGATGATTCAAACGCTCGAAACGATTAACGAATCTGAAGAATATTCTGTTGTAGCTGGTTGTGTACTTCTAGAGAACGCGAGTTCGCTTGGAAGTTACGTTGAGCAGAAATCAAATCAACCAATTCTTGAGTCATATCGATGTTCGATTGCTCTAGAGAGCCGTTGTTGATACTACCAAATGAACCTTTGTTCGATTCACCCCAGATCTTGTCACCTGAGTCATTAGTAGAATCCCATTGAGTGCCACCTTTCTTATCTAGACCTTGCTCATTTGGTACACGAACTAAGCCTACACGGCCAAGCATCACGTTTTCACCATTTGAGTAAGTACCTAGAACACTGCCGTACTCATCGAAATCGATTTTAGTTAAGAAACCTGTTGTCGCACCATCTTCATCAAACTTAGTCAATTCAAACGGAGCAGCAAACTGAGTTGAAGAATCCAGACCAAACTTAAGCACCTGTGTTGGATCGGCACCGTTCAAGTCAATTGGGTTCGCACCTGCACCTAGAGGATCAGAGTTAATTGGCTGACCACTGTTTAGGCTTGCTAACGTACCATCATTGTTGAACTTCATTGTGTGACCAACATGACCTGTTGCATTCGTCGCATCACCGCCAGTAATGTTCAATGGCTTCTCACCATTCTCATCTGACATGGTGTAGTACGTTTGCCAAGTGTTTGGTTGAGTCTGATCTTTGAGGTAGTAAGTCGTTAACTTGTAAGACTGACCCATAGAATCGTATACCGTCGAAGACGTTGCACGGTTATAAGTATCAGCATCTTGGTAGTTAAATGCAGCCGGGTCTTTAAGATCACCATTTGCAGGAAGGTTGACCCCTACTTCAATGTTTTCTGTCTGTTTTGGCTTACCAAACTCAGCAGGAATGTCGAGAGGCTTTGGCGCGTAAGAAAGAACTTCACCCGAGTTTGGATCCACATCGTAACCTAAAAGAAACTCATCATTAGCCGTAACCATGTAGTTGTCTTTGTTTAGGTGAAATGCACCATTACGCGTTAGTTCGTTAATCTCTGGCACCATGCGATCTTTCGATACTGCAAAGAAACCTGTACCACTTACACGCAAATCCATTGGGTTGTTCGTATAAATACTTGAACCTTCGTGGAACTGTTGCGCCACTTGGCTAGCTTGCGCACCACCACCAGACGTCGTTTTTGCGTTAGTAAACAACGAGTTTGAGTAAACATCACCGAACTCTGCACGAGACTCTTTAAAGCCAAACGTGTTTGCGTTCGCAATATTGTTACTGGTTGTATTCAGGTCTAATTGTGCAGCGGATAGGCCGCTTAAAGCTACATATGACATTCCAATATTCTCCTAATCTATCTAGCTAGCATAGTCACTCAATAAAGAGCTACGCTTTACCAACTTCTAGTACTTCAGCAAGTCGTACTGGCGATGTGAAACCAGCCAGATTGAGTAGTACGTTGCCATCACCCTTACCAAGAAGCACACTGTTCACGTTCGCATAACTGGAAACTTGGAACTCTGTGTTCTCGCCATCCAGTAAACCCGACGCTTTCACGTTATATTTACCGGCCGGCAATGGGTTACCGTCTTCGTCTTTTCCGTCCCATTCAACACGTGTATCACCAGATGGTTTAGAGCCGATATCAAATGTGCGAACCAATTGGCCAACTTCGTTCTCAACACGGACCATTACATTGTCCATTGCCTGAGGAAGCTTAACCATTGCCGCCATACCGCCATCACCGGGTTTTACACCTGCCGCACCAGGAACCAATACGTCACGACCAACCAAAGAGGATGCCTGAAGTGCTTGGTTAGAGGTCATTGATGAATTCAAGCTTTCAAACTGTGTATTCATTTTGCCAATGCCATCTACAGTCGCAAATGAAGCCATTTGCGCAATCATCTGGTCATTGCTAACCGGCTTGAAAGGGTCTTGTTGTGCTAATTGCTTAGTCAACAAAGATAAGAAATCTTCTTGTTTAAGATCCTGCTTACCTGTTGTTTCATCGGGCTTTTTAGCGCCATCTTGAAGACTCTTCAGCTGGTCAACATAGGACAAGCCGCTTTGACCAACATTGTTGTTGATTCCAGCCATGTGCTACCTCCTTATCCTTATTGACCCATCTGCAGCGTACGCAGCAGCATTTGTTTACTCGAGTCAGCAACCTGTACGTTCGTTTGGTACGCACGTGATGCCGAAATCATGTTTGCCATCTCTTCCATAACGTTCACGTTAGGCTTGTAGATGTAGCCTTCGTTGTTCGCTAATGGGTGATCAGGGTTGTACTCCGCGCTCAGCGGCTTATCGCTTTCTACAATACCCAATACTTTCACAGGCACAGTGTGGTCACTGTTGAGTGCTCGATTTAACTCAGCGCCGAACACTGCGTGGCGAGCCTTGTAAGTTTCTTCAGCAGAACTACTTACACTGTCCGCGTTTGCAAGGTTGCTCGAGGTAGTATTTAGACGAACAGATTCAGCACTCATCGCAGAACCAGTCACATTGAATACATTAAATAAGCTCATCTAATTATTCCCCTTTAATCGCTTTAGTTAAATTCTTGAACTTACTTCCTAAGAAGTCGAGAGAGGCTTGATGCCTAATTTGGTTTTGCATGAAAAGGTTTCTTTCCAAATCCAAATCAACCGTGTTGCCATCTCCTGTATCAGGTTGTGTAGGAATTCGATACTTCGTTTCCCCGTTCACCGTTGTTGAGGCAGAAATGTGCCGACCATCTGTACGGCTAAGACCAATGCTTGCCCCAGAACTTGCCGCTTGCAGTGATTTCTTAAAGTCTAATCCCTTTGCTTTATACCCAGGCGTGTTTGCTTGCGCGATATTGGTGGAAAGCACCTCAGCGTTACGCTCACGTACACCAACTGTGTGCTGGTGAATGCCCAAAGCATTGTCAAAAGAAATAGCCATGTAAACCTCAACTCAAGAACTGACTGTTATGAAATAACCAAAGCAATATATATACCAACTTTTAAAACAAAGCGGTCTATCAATACTTTTACAGGTTACTCGTAGGTAAACTTGCAATATACAAGCCAAAAAATAGAGTAAATTGGAATGTCACTCTGACTTAAAGATATAGCTTAAGCAGGAAAAAGAAAACCCAGCACTTGGCTGGGTTTTGAATTTAAGCAGTAACGTCGCACCTTATACTGGTGCTATTCATTACTTTAATTTGTAGATGATGCCTGGATTACAGCGAACCATTTCAAAACGATCCGTTAAGCCTGTTAACGATTCAGACGCACCCAATAGTAGGTAACCACCAGGGTTGAGGCTGTTTGCCATCTGGTTAAGTACCTTTGACTTCATATCAGGTGAGAAGTAAATCAGCACGTTACGACAGAAAATGATGTCGAACTTGCCTAACAATGCATAGCTGTCCATCAAGTTTTGAGGACGGAAGTTCACCATGCGCTTCACGTTGTCTTTCACTTTCATACGACCATCACCCGCATCTTCAAAGAAGGTACGACGACGCTCAGGAGAAAGTCCGCGTCCCAAAGCTAGGTTGTCGTACGCGCCCGTGCGGCACATATCCAACATACTTGCTGAGATGTCAGTTGCGGTAATCGATACATTTGGCAGCATACCCGGCTTACGAGCTTGAGTTTCAAGAATCGTCATTGCCATTGAGTATGCTTCTTGGCCTGAAGAGCTTGCGGCAGACCAAATCTTAATAGGACGTTTATTTGCCGCTATTTCCGGTAGAAGCTTATCCGCAAGCACAGCAAACGGGTAAGTATCACGGAACCAAAGTGTCTCGTTCGTCGTCATGGCATCGACAGCAGCCACACGCAGCTCACGGTTTCGACCTGTTACTACATCTCTCAACAAATCAGATAACGAAGCTAACTTAAACTTCGTTACTAATGGGCTTAAACGACTGCGCACTAAATACTGCTTGCTGTCACCTAATACAATGCCACATTGAGATTCTAAGAAACGGCTGAAATCGCGATACTCTTGATCACTTATTGTTATAGCAGTCATTAATGTCTCTTTTAGTTAGTTAACGCAGCTTTTACCGCTGCACCAAGCTCATCAGGGTTGAATTTCGCGATGAAGGAGTTGGCTCCTACGCGTTCAACCATGGCTTGGTTAAATACACCACTCAATGATGAGTGTAAAATTACGTATAAATCTTTAAGTTCGGCGTGACGACGAATCTCAGCAGTTAGCGTGTATCCATCCATCTCTGGCATTTCGATATCTGAAATCACCAACGAAATCTGGTCGTAAATACTGCCTTCTGATGACATCTGCACCAGCTTCTCATAGGCCTCTTTACCATCTTTCACTGAGATAACTTCAAAGCCAATTGACTCAATAGCACGTTGGACCTGCTTACGAGCAACGGTCGAGTCATCAGCGATCAAAATGCGACGAACCAGTTCTTTCTCTTGTTCTACTTTCGCAATGTCTTCAGCAATCTTGCTGTCCATTGTTTCATCAACAGGAGAAATTTCTGCAAGGATCTTCTCAACATCGAGAATTTCTACCAATTCATTGTCAATGTTGGTTACCGCTGTCAGGTAGTTAGCTCTACCTGCGCCATCCGGCGGCGGAAGAATCGATTCCCAGTGCATGTTAATAATGCGCTCTACTGAACTTACTAAGAAACCTTGAATGGTTCGGTTAAACTCAGAGATAACCACAAAACACTTTTCAACATCCGTTGTAGGACGGCCACCAATCGCTAAGCTCAAGTCGATCACAGAGATCGTTTGGCCACGAATGTGTGCGACACCTTTAACCAGTGGGTTCAAGTTTGGCATCTTCGTCAGCTTAGGGCATTGAAGCACTTCTTTTACTTTAAAGACATTAATGCCGTAACGCTGACGCCCCATTAGGCGAAAGGTTAGTAATTCTAATCGGTTTTGACCGACGAGTTGCGTACGCTGATTCACCGAATCAAGAATACCCGTCATGAGCTCATCTCCATATCAAACTTTTTTGGATAAAAAGTGTTAGTCTACTGCAGGCTACGAACCACTAGAGAAACGGAATGATGTATTATAAAACAAATCTGCCGCTTTTTTCCATAGCAATGTGTAGAGCTACTTTTAAAACTGTCGCTAAGTTTATCGGCATTTTATCAATATTGTTTAGTTTTTTTGTACAAGCTGCGACCCCAGAACAAATTGAGATGATTCAGTCTGCAGCAGAACAACATATCCTTGATACGGTAGAGCAGCCACAAGGCGGCGAACTCTTTGTTAATTCAGCAAATGTTGATTCAAGAATCAAAGCGACAGACTGCCCAATTCCTTTAGAGACCAGCGCCTCAACCACCACCAATACCCGCAGCAGTATTACGGTTTTAGTGCAATGTGTTCCTGATGAGTGGCGCGTTTATGTACCCGTGCGTCTTTCGATGTCGGTGCCCCTTGTCACCACCACTCGTTCACTCGCGAGAGGCGAAATCGTCGGTCAATACGATGTCACCACCGCTATGATTTCTCTTAACAAGTTTCGTCGCCAAGGTTTCACAGCCCCACAACAAGTCATCGGCGCTAAGGTAAAAAAGAACCTAAGACCGGGCGATGTTGTAGAAAGAGGCGATATCTGTGTCGTCTGCCGAAACGAGAAGGTTATCATACAGGCAGTAAAAGGTGGCATGACCATTACCACCAAAGGGACTGCGCTTACCGATGGCTCTATGGGTGATCAAGTAAGAGTGAAAAATGACAAATCACAGCGTATAATTGAAGGAATTGTTACCAGCATGTCTGAAGTCACAGTTTACTTTTAACTCTTTACTTCTAAATTGACGGTATCGTTAACGATTTCACTCTCTACTCTAACGCCAAATATGACGGCGGCGGTGTTTTGTCGCTTTTCGACTATTGAGCTAAAAATTGCTAAAGTATTCGAACCCTTGGTCGATATTGACTGTACAGGTTCCCATTTTTGAAGAAAAAGGCTTAACTATGGCAGGCATTGATAATATTCGTTCAGGGCAAACCCTAACGACCACTAACCGATCAGCAGTACGCTCTGATTCTAGTTCTGAGGCATCACGTTCTGATGTATCAACTAAATCACCAGCAAGCAAAGATGCGGTTTCACTTAGCCAACAAGGCAAAGCAATTGGTCAGCTCCACCAAGATATGGCAGCACAACCAAGCTTTGATTCTGTGAAAGTAGCAGCGATCAAAGAAGCGATTGCGAACGGTTCATACACTGTTGATCCAGAAAAACTGGCAGACAACATGATCAAGTTCGAAGATGAATTAAAAGGTCTTTAAGCCAACACTCACTTTTGATTGAAGTGATTGTCTTAAAGCATACGAGGTTATGAATAGGTTTACGTTATGGCGGCACTAGCAGATTTAGTTAATTTTCAACTTCAAAATGCCAAAGCCTTATCTGAATTATTAAGTTCAGAGAAAACCGCTATTACGAGCCGACAATCAAACGATATTGAGCGAATCGCCAAAGAAAAAGTAGTCCTTGTTGAACAATTAAGATCAACCGATCAGCGAATCGCGACCCATACCAATATCTCAGAACTGACCGAGAATCCTGAACTTGCTCAGTTAGTCACAAAGATCCAGTCGATAGTGCACGATTGCCAGCAAGCGAACCTTGTTAATGGCGAAGCCTTGAATCGAGCACACCTTAGCTTCAAAAAACTCAGCAATATGATGCAGCAAAGCCACGGTAAAATTGGCATGACCTACAATGCCGGTGGTCAAACGCATACTATTTCCACGCTGGGAACCAACGTAAAAGCCTAGTTAAGCTACCTCTTCAACAACACTCCTACTTAAGTCTGTATCTGTATCTGTATCTGTATCTGTATCTGTATCTCAGGCTATTTCTGTCGTTGTCCTTTATCAAAATTTCTAATCAGCCTTTGAACACCCTGACAAAATCGATAAACAAAAAAGCGGCAAGTATTTTCATACTTGCCGCTTTTACATCCATATTAGTTATTGGTTGCCGATATGCCATCTGGAAAGCAAGTAGCAACCAATATCACTGAATATTCAATTCGAACACCGAAATTAGAACAGTGTTTGTTGTCTCTTCTCAGGTACTGCCTGAACTTCACCGTAGTTACGTAGCTGATCCATCTTGCGAATATCCAACTGAAGCTCTGTTACGTAGCTATCACCCACAGGGTAACTGCGCACCACTTCTGCGCCACGGATAACACCATCAACCGCACCTGACGTACGCTCTGTACCAAGCCGTTGATCTTCAAGTTCTGCTCGACCGCTTACTCGCATGCCGTAAACCTGTTCAGCAAGCTCACGATAAGCATCGATCTTAGAGGCTCTCATCGCGCGGATACGTCTCTCTTCGTCGTTACGACCTTTCTGCTCACTGATACTCGCATAGCCAACAGCCACTAAGAAATCATCAGGTCTCATGCTCTGCAATGGCTGACAGCCAACAAGCAATAAAGCGGCAACAACAAACATTAACTTCTTCATCTCGAACTCCTAAGGGCGAAGAATAACAGTATAAGGCTGACTGATCGTTGGATCGGAACGAATGATCACGCCATCTTGAGTTCGAATACTGTTGAGAGTATCTAGGTCACGGCCAATACGGTCTGCAGGTAAGAAGCCTTGTGCCGTCGCCACTACAATTCGAGTTTGCATGCCAACAACGCGAGCATTTACTAGTACACCGCCTTCTTGGCGAAGCATGGTGCCTGTCAGTACATACTGTACGTCTTGCTCTTGAGCTAAGTCTTTCCAATCGCGGCTCAACGCAAAGTCACCTTGGTGAGTCACTTGGATAGAGCCAGTAGTTTTAAAATCAACCACCTTGAAGCCACGACGCTGAAACTGATGAATGAAGCCTTCTGATACCGAGTTGCCTAGCCAGTTCGTTGTGTCCATGTGCTGCAGGTCCACAAACGAAGTAATTGCTATTGGCGTTCTCGCTGAAATACTTGTATTCGAAATGATCAAATCTTCAGTCATACTTTCCACAAAAAAATCCATGGTATGGCGAGGGCTGTCCATCAACATAAACTGACTGCCTGAATATTCAGACTTGCCGTTATAGATCGGCGAATAAGCGCATGATGTCAGTAACATGACACTCATTACTACGAGCCATTTTTTCATTCTCTAATCTCCAGATAGTTTTAGTGCCACCTGTTCCAATATGTTCTCACCATTATTCTTTTCAATGGATTACAATGTTGGAACAGTCTTTGCTTTTCATTAATGGTTCAGATTAAGAAAAACGCACTTAAGTCAGCTTCAAGCTTATAGTTATTTGTTAAGCAATATTTATACCCAACTGGTAACGAATAGATGAAAAAAATAATTTCTTACTTATTTTCAATAAGTTCACTGATAACCATAAGCTTCAGTGCTCATGCCTCTTGGTATGAGGTTACCGGTACAGCAGCCATCGTATCGTCAGAGGAAACGGCAAGGGTCCATGCTCTGGAAGACGCGGTATATAAAGCGATCCAGTTCTCAGGAGCCGACATTGGTAGCATTGCCAACCTCACGCCCTACCTCGACGCAAACAAAAAAGAGTTTCAATTTACCAATCATGAAGTGCGCTACATCTTGGTAGAAAAAGAGAAAAAACGCAGTGGCAATATAATGATCACCGCAAGGATCGATATCTATCCTTCGGCAAATGCTTGCCATGAGAGCCAATATAAGAAGACATTTTTGGTCGGCAACATCGATGTGACTTCCCCACAGCAAGCTGTAATGGGCAGAATCTATAACATCGGTGATGATTTTGGTCATGTCGTAGATCGACAGCTGGCGCAAGAGTCTCGCAGCTTTGTTTCCGTTGGCACGACCAATTACGACATCGACAAACGTCGACCTGAAGTGATCAAGATGATCGCCCAAGACACTGGCGCACAATACATCATTGGTGGCGACATTACCGATTTAACCGCGACCATCGAGTCCAAACTGTTGAAAGACGACATCATCAATCGCCAGTTTGCGTTAGAGATGCAAGTCTTCGATGGTAAAACAGGACATCAGGTTTACAACCGTAGCTATCGTGAAGTGGCAAAGTGGCCATTTGCTAAGACCAGTGAAGTCGACACCCGCAGTGCCCGTTTCTGGGCATCAACCTACGGCAGCATGATGCTGCGTGTTAGCCGTAATATTATGTTGGACTTAGAATCGGAAGTGTCATGTAAGATCACCCTTCCAGAGGTTGCAGCGGTATTTGGTAACACTGTGACCATTGATTTAGGTCGAATGCATGGCGTACAACAAGGTGACAAGTTACAACTGTGGCACACAGGTTCGTTTATCGACCAACGCGGTTTGCCACGCAACAAGGTTTCTCAAAGCGACATCACCCTAACGGTTTCTCGCGTTTACGAAAACGAAGCGGAACTCACGATTGATCAGCCAAGCCTTGCGGGAAGCATTCAAATTGGTGATGTGATGCAGAAAATCATGTAGTTAGCGACACTCTCGTCTCAGAGTTTCTAATAAAGCCTTAGCAAAGATGCTAAGGCTTTATTTTTTTCATGGGTATTAGTTTCGGTTTTGCAGTATTTGGCGTAATCTTATTAATAACATAATCATCACTTAGCAAACTATGAGTCAGAATAATCTAATTGGTGCTACCGGTTACCGCTTTATCTCGAAAGGCAAAACCGCTTTTAAGATCCACATCCATACTCCCGAAGATACGGTGCTGCATCGGTCGGTCGGTTTTGTTCGTATGGGTGAAGACAAAGCACTAAAGAAAACCATTAAATTAAGAGATGAACTGGGCAGACAGCTTTGGGGTAAATTTTGGCCCAAAGTCCTCAAAGAGCCCTACCTAATGACGCGCCTGCCTCATAGTTTAGAACCCAAAATTGTATTCAAGCCAAATCCAACTCAGAGTGATCCTGAGCACCGCGACGAGTGCTACATCGCTAAGTGGCGCGTCTTCTCTGAGAATGGTGACTACAAGTACAAAACCAAGGTATGTTCAATCAGAAAGCACGGCCGACTTGCAGCTTATAGCCAAACCAAACGTGCGCTGCTTGATGCTCACAAAGACGTAATTGATCTACTTATATTTATGGGACGGTTGAACAGCATCGACTTAAAATAGGCTTAAATCCGATTAAGCTGACCGCCCATATTTTTCAGATACAAAAACAGCCGCACATTGCGGCTGTTTTTAATTTATGACGATCCATCGTGGCAATTTAGAGTATTGCTACATACAAAATCGATTACCTAGTTTCGGCATATCTCAGCCAGTGTCGCCAATCGGCGCTTAGACTCTTTCACATAAGGGTTGGCTTGATCCCATGCGTAACCCGCCAGAATTGAGCACACCATCTGCTTAATCTTTGGATTTGGATCTTGATAGAAAATCACATCCTGCAAAGTACCTGAGTACCACCCCTCAACATACGTTCTAAAGGTGTTTACACCAACCATCAAAGGAGCGGCATAATCGCGTTCCCAATCTACCTTCTCACCGTTAAGTTGCTTTTCGACACACTCAACCGCAAACTGTGCCGACTTCATCGCAATCGTCACGCCTGACGAGAACACCGGGTCAAGGAACTCACCAGCATTGCCAAGCAACGCGTACTTATCCGTCGCCAAATGTTTTACATTGGCAGAATAGCCACCAATTTCACCCGCAGGGTTTGGATACTCGGCGCTTGCCAGTATCTCAGCCAAGCCCGGCTCTTCCGCTGCCAGCTGTTTAATTGCAGCAATCTTGTCTTCTGGATAGGACTCAAAGAACTTAGGCTCTCCTACGACACCAAACGAAGAGACACCGTTACTAAACGGGATCAACCAATACCAAACATCAGGGTTGGTTGGATGCACAGAGATAAGAATTTTATTTCGGTCATATTCAAGATCGGTATCCACCTCTGCAATATGATCGTTAATGTGCGTAAAAATAGCTTTGCGTGGAGGGAGCGATGACGGCTCTGCCAAGTTAAGCATTTTTGGTAGCACTCGACCAAAACCACTGCCATCCAGAACGTATTGCGCTTCTATCTGATAACGCTCTCCACCCAGCACTTGTACATCTAAAATGGTGCTGTCGTCGGTGAAATTAATGCCCATTAACTCATGTTGGTAATCAATGCAGACACCCTGCGCCTCAGCCGTATCTGCCAAAACCTTATCAAAGGCACCTCGCTGAACCTGAAACGTAGTTCCAGGGCCAGAAGAGAACTTGTCTTCAAAATTAAACGCCGTATAAACGCCATTTTTGCGAAAGGCAGCGCCATCTTTGTATTGGAAGTTAGCGTTGATCACTGCGTCAGTCATCCCAGCCTGTTCAATCACTTCCATACAAGCTGGTAATAGGCTTTCACCAATAGAAAAGCGAGGGAATACGCTCTTTTCAATCACTCGAACATCGATGCCTTTTTTATGAAGTAAAGACGCAGCAATAGACCCTGATGGCCCAGCTCCGATGATCACCACTTGAGTTGATAGTTTTTTCATTATTTAAGCCATGTTTGTTATTTTTATTGCGCGCCAGCTTTCAATTCTAGAAGCGTGTGACCAAGACCGATATCGTCGGTACGCGTTACCACTTCAAAGCCCGCTTCTTCAACAATCTCTAAGAAATCTTCACTGCGGTAAAAACGACTGTTGCCATTGGCCAAGCAGGTAAAGTAGAGAGACGTCGCGTTTAAGCTATAAGAAGCCGCATCGTATTTCTGTGAATCCCAAAACAGTTCAAGGATATAGACAGTCGCATCTTCTGACATATGAGAGCGAACGCGCTTTAATATGCTCAGAATCTCCATTGGCGAGAAACAATCAAGGAACTGACTCATCCACCAAACATCCGCGCCCGTTGGCAGAGTTTGCTGTTTATCGAGCATATTCGCTGGGAATGGCGTGACTCGCTCTTGATGACCATGCTTTGCCGCGTTTGCCATTGCCATTTCTAGCTGCTGTGGCAAATCAACAATCGTCACCTCAACGTCCGCATCATGGTTGCAGCATTGCATCGCCCACTTACCCGTGTTGCCGCCGATATCCACCAGCGACTTAGGTTTCTTGCTGAAGACTTTTTCAAGTAACACAGGGAACGAGCGATCCGAATAGAAGTGATCAAACTTGAACCAACTCTCTTTTGCTTTTTCTGGCAATTGAGACAAGCCTTGGTAAATGGTTTCCCAATCACCCAACTCTTTCAAGCCTGCAGGTGTGCCTTCTTCAATCGCTTCTGTTAGATGCATCATCGCGGCATAACAAACATCGGCTGTGAAATCCATGTTTGCGTTAGTCATACCATCATGCAGAAGGTAGAAACCAAGGTTAGCCATTTTGTAGTTAGGCTTTTCCCAAGTCACAATATGAGCACTTAACGCCATATCGAGCAGGACTTTCACGCCGTACTCAGAGACACCGGTCGATTCAGAGATAGACTCTGCTGGTAAACCCTCGTTGCCCGCGTCATCTAACGCTTTCAAAATGCCTAAATCACGAAGTGTACGAGCAGTATGAAAAACAATCGGAGCGAAAGACAATTTCTGCGCTTCTGTTTTTGCTTCTAATGCGTTGAATGGATCTAATTTATATTCCGACACGAAAAACCTAACTTTAAATAATAGAGAGTTACTCAGCTGCCATTTGCGCAAGCTTACGTTTAATATCAACGTTTAAGTTATTAACCCAACGGTTGTAATTACGGTGTATTTCACCATCGTCGTACTTCAAATTCTCTGATTCAACGTAAAGAATAGAGTAAAACTTATCACTATAAGGAATTTCAACCACAGCGTGGTGCGAACGAACATACAATTCAGCGCGGATCAAACCAGGCTTTATTTCTGAAACCAACCAGCCTCGATTTTCAGCAGATTCAGAAATAGCTGATTTAACCTGTTTACTTTGAAGATTCAGTGCAACTGGAGTATCCTCAACATTCATTACAGGTTGGACGCGTCCACATCCTGCAAGAACGAATATGAATAACATTGAAACTGCTATTTTTAGTAATTTCATTTAAATTCCTTATCTGTGTTTATTTATAAGCGCGCATAGTATTTAGTTAGACTCAAAGCAAATCAATACTCTATGTCAAATCAATCCCAATTAATGTCGTTTAATATTGAGAAATGGTCTGCAAATTCAGCGGGGCTCAATTCTATTGCTGAATGGCAAGCGTGGAGCACTAATTTAGATTGGCCACAAGATGGCTCAACTGAATTTAAAGCTATTCCTCCAATGATGCGCCGCCGAATGAGTGTGCAAAGCAAACTTGCTGTCCAAACCGCGTTAACCCTATTAAAAGACACCTCGATTGATTATCTGGTCTTTGCTAGCCGACATGGTGAGTTGCATCGAACCGCCACTTTGATTCAGTCGATATTAGAAGGTGACGATGCCTCACCAATGGCGTTCTCGCAGTCGGTACATAATACCGCAGCCGGTCTAACCACCATTGCCGCCAAAGCACCGATTCCACTGACTTCAATAGCCGCAGGGCAAGATACTTTCCATAACGCTCTGATCGAAGCTTATCTTTACCTTCATCAATATCCGTCGCATCGAGTGTTAGTTATCGATTTCGACCAACCTCTGCCCGAGCTCTACCAAGAGTACGAAACACAGAACTTTGCTGATTATGCGCTGGGCTTAATGCTCACCGCTGGCAGTGAATACTCTATTACTAGGACAGTAGAGACCAACCAAGCATCTTCCGTGTTACCACAAGGGTTACAAACGCTCCAACATATCTTATTAGGTACAAATAAGTGGGCTATTGCTGGCAAGCACCAAACTTGGTCTTGGGTAAATAACACCGAGACAGGTACAGCGTAATGAGCAGAGTAGACCAGTATTGGCGAGTATTCGCGACAGGCCTCTGCTTTACCATCTTTGGTTTGGGTGGCTTAGTATTGAGCTTCTTAATCTTACCGACTATCGCGCTAACCACTCCCAATACCATTAAAAGAGAGCTTAAAGCACAGCGATTAATCCGTTTCTCATTCAATGCGTTTTGCCAGATCATGAAGTTCACCGGAGCAATCGATTACCGAATTGATGGTGCCGAGCTGCTACGTGAAGATCGTAATTGCATCATCGTTGCCAACCACCCAAGTTTGATTGACTATGTGCTGATCGCCTCCCAACTTCCTCAATGTGATTGCCTCGTCAAAGCGGCCATTTGGGAAAACCCTTTTATGAAAAGGATTGTCAAAGCGGCAGGTTATATACCGAACCAAGCCCCTGACGATCTTTTAGAGCGCTGTGAAGAACGCTTCTCACGTGGCAATGTCCTGCTGATTTTTCCCGAAGGAACTCGCACAACGCCAGGAATTGAACCATCCTTACAGCGTGGGGCGGCACAAATCGCGACTCGAACACAAACCGATTTACGCGTGATTCATATTACGGTTTCTCCGACATTCTTAACGAAAGAGAAAAAATGGTATCAAGTTCCTGCGTCGAAGCCCTTTTTTCATGTCGCGGTGAAAGGTAAAATAGAAGTCGAACCATTTATTGAAGGCTCAAATAATTTAACTTCGGCAGCAAGGCGCCTTAATCATCATCTTGCACAAACAATTTTCCCTTCCGAAGAAAACATTTAGCGTATCAATAACATAACAGGCGATATCGGCATTTCGAAAATACCTCATATAATGTAGAATCGCCCCCTTAAAGCAGCATTCAGATAAAGCATTAAGTAGGCCAAAGTGGAAACATTACACAACGAACTGAAACAACTGATCATCGACGCATTGAACCTTGAAGACATGAGCATTGATGAGATTGAAACGGAAGCTCCACTATTTGGTGATGGACTTGGACTAGACTCTATCGATGCCCTTGAGCTTGGCCTTGCTATCAAGAAAAAGTACAACATTGTTATCGATGCAGATGATTCAAACACTCGACAGCACTTTGCGTCAGTTGAAAATCTAGCGAACTACATCTCTTCTCAAACGAATAACTAGACAGATCTTTATGACACAAGCTAACCAACAAGAAGTATACAACCAGGTTAAAGATGCGCTTATTGAGCTGTTCGAGCTTGACGCTGAAGATATCACCCCTGAAGCTCATCTCTATCTTGATCTAGACCTAGACAGCATTGATGCCGTTGATTTGGTCGTTCACCTACAGAACGTCACAGGTAAGAAGATCAAACCTGAAGAGTTCAAAGCAGTGCGCACCGTTAATGACGTTGTCGAATCTGTGGTTGAACTATTGAAGGACGCCTAATGCGTCCTCTGCTGACTTTACTGTCGGCAATTATACTTTTCACTTATCCAATAGCGGTTTACTTTGGACTCAACAAGTTTGGCTTACAAACCGTTGGTATTGCCTTAGCCGCTATCTTTGCTGTACGCATTTTCACCGGCGGTCAGGCTAAAATCAAAGAGCTAAAACACCTAGCTTGGATCAGTGGAAGTGCCGGTATTGTTCTGCTGGCTTTAGGCTTAGCCTTTAAGCAACACGGCTGGCTAACCTATTATCCCGTTATCGTTAATGTTTGTATGCTGGTTGTATTCGCTTCGAGCCTATGGCAACCACAAACGATTATCGAACGTCTTGCTCGCCTTCAAGAGCCTGAACTTCCGCAAAGTGGCGTTGATTACACACGAAAAGTCACCAAAATGTGGTGCTTGTTCTTTGTTATCAATGGCTCTATTGCCCTTTACACCTGCTTCCAACCGCTAGAAGTATGGACCCTATACAATGGCTTACTCAGCTATCTGTTTGCAGGGTTACTCTTTGCAGGAGAGTGGGTAGTAAGACAGCGCATTCGTCAGAGTTAAATTGTTATGACCCAAACCGTATCTTACACCTCGTTGTCTGAGCTTCTCAGCCAGGACAGAGCCCCTGAATCTATTGTCTGCTTTGACGACAATAGCGAGATTACGTGGCAAACACTTAACGACGACTTATCTCAACTCGTACAATTTTTGTCTTTATCCCCTTTTCAACGAATCGCGATTTGTACCCAAGACAGCTACCTATTTGCGGTGGCCTTTTTGGCATGTGCAGCAGCCAACAAACACATCATCTTACCGGGCAACTACCAGCCATGTGCGCTTGCTGAGTTAAGTAAGCAGTTTGATTGCCTGCTAGTTGATAACTCGATTGGCGAAGTTGAGGTGAGTGACGTTCGTAATATCCAAACCTTATTGGATTCAAACACTGAAGCACAAAAACCTCTAACCGAGAATCTTACGACCATTGATTTGGCAACAGTCCCATTAACTCTGTTCACTTCAGGTTCAAGTGGCACGCCAAAAGCGATAGATAAAACGTTAGAACACCTCGATATTGAGACCGCTCAGTTACACAAGAACTGGGGGGAGTTACTCAAGGGAAACCAAATCCAAAGCACAGTTTCTCATCAACATATCTATGGTTTGCTGTTTAGAATCTTATGGCCACTATGCTCTGGTGTTCCATTTGCTCGACACAACCTTGAATACCCAGAACAGATCTTATCTCACGCAAATCAAAACTGTGTACTGATCAGCAGCCCAGCGCTACTTAAACGATTAAAGCATGAGACCAACAAGGTACAACTTGCAGGAATCTTCTCTTCGGGTGGTCCATTGCCTACCGAGTCGGCTCACCAGTCACGAGATCTACTAGGACATTTACCTATCGAGGTATTTGGCAGCACAGAGACCGGTGGCATCGCCTTTCGCCAACAAGAGAGCGCTCAAACCCCTTGGCAACTTTTTGAGTGTATTGAGGCTAGTCTCAACAGTGAGAATTGCATTAAGTTATTGTCGCCCTACATCGATAAGAATAGCTGGTATCAAACCGCTGATGAATGCGAAATGGTCTCGGATAATCAATTCATATTGAAAGGCCGAACCGACCGCGTGATCAAGATAGAAGAAAAACGAGTATCACTGGTTGAAGTGGAGAAACGACTGGAGCAACTGCCTTGGATAAGCGAATGCGTGGTGATTCCATTTGAGGAGCCTGAGCGATTAATCTTAGCCTCTGTTTTGGTATTATCAGATGAAGGCCAAGCCGCTCTATCGACCATGAGCAAAGGCAAATTCTGGTTGATGCTGCGTACAGAGCTCAGAAAGTGGTTAGAGCCAATCGCTATCCCACGAAAGTATCGTATTGTTGATGAGATTCCTCTCAACAGCCAAGGCAAGCGATTAACGTCTCACATAGAACAGCTAATAAAATCATAGAAACCGCTGATCGTATTTTACACTGAGATTATCTTTTTATATTTTTGTCAAAGAACCAATATTTGCCCAAGGATTCTAAGCACGCCCTATGGATAAAAGAAAACCAAACATCATTGCTGTAGACACGGTAGAAAATGAATCGACCCTGACACTTCATGTTAGCGGAGATATCACCGATTTTAAGGGGCACTTCAAGAGCTTCCCTATTCTACCTGGCGTCACGCAAATTGATTGGGCACTTCACTACGCAATCCAAGAGTTAGGCGTTCCTGGTTTCTTTAAAGGAATGGAAGTCATCAAGTTCCAAGAGCCTATCCTGCCTGATGCTACAATCCAGCTATCACTCAAATGGGATGCTGACAAAGACAAGCTGAGCTTCAGTTACACCTCAAACAACGGTGAACAGACCCACTCTTCAGGCAAAATGAAGCTGGGAGAGAAAAGTGAATAGCACTCCCGTCGAGGCTACTTCTCAACACCACACAAAAGAAAGCAGCTACAAGGCTTGCTTCCTTATCCCGTGCTTTAACCATGGTGCAACCATGCCGGCTGTGGTGTCGTCACTCCATCATTTTGAGTTACCGATCATCATCGTTGACGATGGCAGTGAACTCACAACAAAACAGTTTCTGTCTCCCCTAGCAGAGAATTCAAACGTAACCTTGGTGACGCTTGAACAGAACCAAGGTAAAGGCGGCGCAGTAAAAGCCGGAATCAAAAAAGCGCAGCAACTAGGCTTTAGCCACGCTATTCAGATAGATGCTGATGGGCAACACGACCTGGAAGCCTTGCCAACATTGATTGAGGCCTCACAAGCTAAGCCACAACGTCTGATATCAGGCCAGCCTATCTACGACGACAGCGTACCCAAAGCAAGGCTCTATGGGCGCTACGCGACACATATCTGGGTATGGATAGAAACCCTTTCTTTATCAATTAAAGACAGCATGTGTGGCTTTAGAGCGTATCCTATCAACCAAACTCAAACTGTGTTGAATAAGTACGATGTTGGTTCGAGAATGGACTTCGATATCGAGATTTTGGTTCGCCTGTATTGGGAAGGTTGCGACATAGACTTCGTTGAAACGCGCGTTATCTATCCTGAGAACGGCATCTCTCATTTCGATGCGCTGTGGGATAACGTCAAAATCAGTTGGATGCATACACGTCTATTCTTCGGCATGCTGCCAAGAGCACCAAAACTGATTGCTCGCCATTTCAAATCCGATTCAGCTGATAATAACCCAAATTTATCGACTGATTCAGAGCCGCAAGCTTCTGAACAACCACACTGGTCCCGCACTCAAGAACGCGGCACTGTATTAGGCATTAAGCTGTTATTAGCCATTTATACCTTGTTAGGTCGCGGTGTGTTCAACCTCATTCTGCGTGGTGTGATGCGTTACTACCACTTGACGGGCCAGCGTGCGCGAAACGCTTCCGAACAATATCTATTCCAATTAAAAGCCTATGCGGAACAGCAAAATATTGAGCTCCCCGGAGAATTAACCAGTTACAACCATCTGCTTTCATTTGGCCATACGATGCTCGACAAGCTCGCGGCATGGAAAGGTGATTTCTCGGCAGATAACCTGACTATTAATGGCCAAGACCAGTTCGAGAGCATGGTGGCAAATAAGCAAGGTGTGCTAATCCTTGGATCTCACCTTGGCAATATTGAGCTGTGCCGAGCTTTGGGTCGCAGACACTCGAACATTAAAATCAACGCTCTGGTTTTCACTGAGCACGCTGAACGTTTTAATTCAGTAATGAAAGCAGTTAACCCGCAGTCTGATTTAAACCTGATTCAAGTGACATCAATGGGGCCAGATACGGCTATCTTATTACAACAGAAGTTGGAGCAAGGAGAATGGATCGTCATTGTTGGCGATAGAACTTCCACCAGCAAAGAGAGCCGCTCAGTATGGGCTGAGTTCTTAGGTAAGGAAGCTCCATTCCCTCAAGGTCCATTTATGTTAGCCTCTGTGCTAAAAGCACCCGTATTTTTACTGTTTGGCCTACGTGACGACTCACAATCTAAGCCGCATTTTAATGTCTATTTCGAGCATTTTAGCGACAAAATCGAGCTACCAAGAAAGACTCGCGAACAATCTTTACAGCAAGTCGTACAGAAATACGCAGACCGACTTCAGCACTACACACTGCAAGCACCGCTTCAGTGGTACAACTTTTTTAACTTTTGGACATTGAGCAACCAGCACCATGACGAAAAAGAATCCAAATAGCATCACTTTTGGTGCCGAACGCCTCACGATTGAGGATGTTGTCGCTATCTCACAGGGCGCAAAAGCCTCGATGAATTCAAGTAACGAGTTCACATCTAAGATCGACCGAGGTGTCGCTTTCTTAGAACGCCTGTTGAAAGAAGAAGGCGTGATTTATGGCGTGACAACGGGTTACGGAGATTCATGTACCGTAGCAATTCCACCAAACCTTGTTGATGAATTACCATTGCATCTAACACGCTTCCACGGTTGTGGCTTGGGTGAAATACTGTCTCATGAGCAAGCTCGTGCAGTATTAGCAACGCGTCTTTGTTCGTTGTCGCAAGGTGTCTCTGGTGTGACTCACGATCTGCTCAATCAAATCGTTACCCTGATCAACCAAAATATTTCACCGCGTATTCCGCAAGAAGGTTCTGTTGGTGCTAGTGGCGACTTGACGCCTCTGTCTTACTTAGCTGCAGCCCTGATCGGCGAGCGCGATGTTATCTACAAGGGTGAAATTCGCCCAACCAGTGACGTCTACAAAGAGCTAGGCATTAGCCCTATCAAACTCAAGCCAAAAGAAGGCTTAGCATTGATGAATGGTACATCAGTGATGACGGCACTGGCTTGTATCGCCTACAAGCGCGCAGAATATCTAGCTCAGCTATCAACTAAGATCACCGCAATGGTATCTGTCGGCATGCATGGCAATGACTTCCACTTCGATGAAGCGCTATTTGCTGTTAAACCACATCCAGGCCAGCAGCAAGTTGCGGCATGGCTGCGTGATGATCTGCAAGCGGATCGCCCGCCACGTAACAGTGATCGACTCCAAGATCGTTACTCTCTGCGCTGTGCTCCACATGTTATCGGCGTGGTTCAAGACTCTCTGCCTTGGCTACGCCAAATGATCGAGAATGAGCTAAACAGTGCCAACGACAACCCGATTATCGATGGTGATAATGAACGCGTACTGCATGGTGGACACTTCTACGGTGGACACATTGCAATGGCGATGGATACGTTAAAAACTGCAGTTGCGAACCTTGCTGATCTGCTTGACCGTCAAATGGCTCAGCTGATGGACTACAAGTTCAACAACGGTTTGCCATTCAACCTAACGGGTGCTGAAGGCGAACGTAAGCCAATCAACCACGGCTTTAAAGCAGTACAGATTGGCGTTTCAGCTTGGACAGCAGAAGCATTGAAACACACCATGCCAGCAAGCGTATTCTCTCGCTCAACCGAGTGTCACAACCAAGATAAAGTGAGTATGGGCACCATCGCAGCTCGTGACTGTTTACGCGTTCTAGAGCTAACCGAACAAGTGGCAGCAGCGTCACTACTGGCGGGGACACAAGCACTCGAACTTCGTAAGCGCCACAATGAGCTTGATGAGCACCACATGAGTGAGAACCTCAAGCACATTCGCGACGAAGTGCTCAAAGAGTTTGAATTTATCGTAGAAGATCGACCACTTGAAGGCGATCTACGCCACTTCATTGCTCGTATTCAAAGTCAGCACTGGTCACTTTACTCATAGAGTAGCTAACCTCATAAAGTAGCTAACTTCATAAAGTAGCCAACCCTTTACGCAATATTGTTGAGAGTGATTTATGTCTGAAATCCTTCATCCATTACAATCTGAGGTGACTCTGATTACCTCATTCCAAGATGCCGACCCGATGGGCGTGATCTATCACGGTAATTACTTCCGATTTTTTGAAGAAGTAAGGCGCATCATGATGGATAAGATTGAGTACAACTACCATGAGATGAAGGACTCAGGCTACATGTGGCCGATCATCGACACGCGTGTAAAGTACATTAAGGCGATACCGTTCAATCATCAGATCAAAGTATCGGCTAAGTTGACTGAATGGGAAAACCGCCTGCGTGTTGACTACGAAATTCACGATGCCAACACAGGTGCTCGCATGACACGCGCCCACACAATGCAGGTTGCGGTGACCATTGAAGAACAAGAGATGTGCTTCGCTTCACCGAAAGTGTTTACAGATAAAGTCGAGTACTGGCACCAGTTTGGCTGCTTACCCCAATCAACTGAGCAGCAACCAAGCGACCAACAATCAGACCAACCTCAAGTATCTAACACACAGCAGCAGGTGAAACATGAGTCTGTTTAAACGCAGTCGCAAACACATAAGCATCGCACTACTAGGGCTTGCCTCAATGATGGCGAGTAGTTTTGTTATTGCTAATGAAAGTACAGCTACGGTTGGTTCTATTTCAGATCTGCAAACAGTATTAAGCGCAAACAACATAGTGCGTGGTGAGTTCACCCAAACGCGCAACATGGAAATGTTCGCCCAGCCTCTAACATCACAAGGTACTTTCCTGTTAGACAAGTCGAATGGTTTGCTTTGGACACAAACTACCCCCTTTCCTGTTAGCTTGGTGCTAACCGATAACAAACTGAGCCAAAGGTTTGCTGATCAACCCGCTAAAATCATCACCGACAAAGAAAACCCAATGGCGTTTTATTTCAGCCATATATTCTTATCGGTGTTCCACGGGGATACGCAAAAACTCCAAGAACAATTCTCACTCGACTTTGAGCCTGCAACCACTACAAACACTGATGAAAGTGCAAACGCAAGTTCACAAGACACACGATGGACACTCACTCTAAAGCCGAAAAGTGCTCCGATGAACGCGGTGTTTGAAGCCATTACGCTGCAAGGTAAAAATGATATTGAACGTATTGAGTTGAGAGAGATTCGTGGAGACAGCACGGTGATCGAATTTAGCCAGTTAAGCCATCTACCGGAAGTATTATCAGATGCTGAAGCGAAACAATTCCAACTCTAGTCTTGCCCTTGTTTGGCTTGTTGTTGTAATGCTATTTAGCGGGTTGTTGATCAAACAATTCGCTTTTTCTTCGTCGGTACCGATTGAAAGCAACATTCTAAAGTTACTGCCCGAA
Organism: Vibrio sp. 10N.286.55.E10; assembly: GCF_002872555.1. Taxonomy (NCBI): domain Bacteria; kingdom Pseudomonadati; phylum Pseudomonadota; class Gammaproteobacteria; order Vibrionales; family Vibrionaceae; genus Vibrio; species Vibrio sp. 10N.286.55.E10. The sequence goes on along the minus strand of NZ_MCSD01000017.1, from coordinate 34,082 downwards.
AATCAGCAAGACCCAATGGTAGAGCAAGCCTTTCAGCAGATATCCAGCTCAATGAGCGAGCAAGTGGTATTTATCATAAGCGCTCCCGATATCGAACAAACCATGGTTGCGACTGACGCTTTTGAAAAAGCTCTCAACCAAAGAACTTTTTCAAGTCAGCCAACTCTGTTTAAGCAAGTTCAAGGTAAAATCAACGCCAGCACTCAAAGCCAGTGGAGCGATTTCTATTTTCGTCACCGATCTCAACTGCTGACCCAACAACAAAAAGAGACGCTGACACACTCGCCTGATTCGCGAGCTCAATATGTCATTCAGTCTCTGTACAATCCATTCTCAGGCGTCACTGCAGCAGAGTTATCTCTCGACCCATTCTTGTTATTTCGCGACTACATCAGTGCTGTTGGCGTCCAATCAAGTAACTTTGTTCTGAAAGAGGGCTATCTCACGGCCCAGTCGAATGAGCAAACTCATATTTTAGTCACGGCTACTCTGGCGGGCTCACCTTATAGCTTGGCGATTCAAGAACAACTTCCAGATCTTGATTCAATTGAGCGCGAGGTCGAAAAACAATTTGGCGTCAAGGTGCAGCATACTGGTGTGGTGTTCTACGCCAATTACGGTACCGAAAGCGCGAAATCAGAAATCAGTACCATTGGTTTGGGCTCATTGGCAGGCGTTATTTTATTGGTGTGGCTGACATTTCGTAGTGCACTACCACTTGCCTTATCTTTACTCTCAATCAGTACAGGATTATTGGTTGCACTGGCAAGCACTGTCGCTATCTTTGGTAAGGTGCATCTATTCAGCTTGGTGTTTGGCGCTAGCTTGATTGGCGTATCCATCGATTACTCTTTTCACTATCTCACTGACCGTTTGGCCGCAGGAAGCCACTGGCAGAGCGATAAAGGCCTAAAGTATATTTTCATTGCCATCACTCTAGGTTTAATCACCAGCTTAATCGGATACTTAGGGCTACTGGTTGCGCCATTCCCAGGCTTGCAGCAACTGGCTCTGTTTTCGTCGATTGGACTGATCGCAGCTTACGCCAGTGTGGTGTGCTGGTACCCCGTTTTAGCGGTAAAACCAGGCCAAGAGCGCCCTCTTCCCCTGTCGAAACTTTGGCATACTTGGTTGAGCCTTTGGAGCAACCAAAAATTTAGAATTGGCTTACCGTTAACAGTGACTGCCGTTAGCTTGATGTCACTCAGTCAAATTCGTTACGACGACGATATTCGCCAGCTTCAGGCTATGCCCGAACAACTCAAACAACAAGAGCAAGCCATTACTGAGATATCAGGGTTAGGCAGTGGTCAAAATATGCTTTTGGTCACAGCTCAGAGCGACCAAAAGCTACTCAAAAAATTGACAGAAATCACCACAAGCTTAGATTCGCTGGTCAATAGCCAAGGTATCTCCGGGTATCGCAGCATCAATCAACACTTGTTAAGTAAACAAGAACAGCATGATAACTATCAGTTGGTTGAACAACTCTATAGCCAACAAAGTCATATATTACAAAGCTCTTTCGGTTGGTCTACCTTTCCAGAACTACCAAAATTCGAACCAATCACAGTATCTGGATTTTTGGAGTCTCCGGTATCAGAACCCGTTCGACCACTTTGGTTAAAACCTATCGACGGGCAAGCAGCGTCGGTCATTTTGATAAAAGACGTCACTGATGCTGAGCTGTTCTCACAGTGGTTGGAGTCAGATTTTGCTCAGAAGCAAGGTGTGAAACACCTCAATAAAGCGGATGAAATCTCCTCTCTTTTTGCTGAGTACCGCGTCAAGATTACCGAGCTGTTATTGATAGCATTGGCAGCTATTGGCATGCTGTTAGGCTGGCGCTATGGTGTGAAGCAAAGCCTGTTAATGCTGTTGCCTTCATTGATTGCAGGCGTAGCAGGTTTGGCGGTGACCGGAGTTTTAGGCTCGACACTGAACCTATTTAACCTGCTTGGTTTGATTCTGATTTTAGGGATTGGCATAGACTACACCCTGTTCTTTGCTGAGCAAAAGAAATCGCTGAGCACCTTATTAGCGATCACCTTGTCAGGTCTCACAACACTACTTTCATTCGGCTTACTGTCGCTGAGCCAGACTCATGCTATTCATAGCTTCGGGGTGACGGTTCTGACAGGGATCTTTGTCGCTTGGCTGCTTTCTCCACTCGCGATCAACAGTAGTAAAAACGTAGAAGGACCAATTACTCGAGAGGCTTTTAGATGATCCAGACATTAAAGGTAACCTTCGCCATACTAGTGGGCATTCTAATGAGTGCCTGCTCGATGGTTTCTCAGCAGCCAAGTGGTGCGAGCGTGTCTATCGATCAAGACACCGATCTAGCACTACCACTGCCAGCTGAACTGGGATACTCATTAACAGCCAGTCAGTTGATTAGCGCTACGTGGGAAAATGATACACAGCAGCTTCCGGTTCAAGTCGAAGTCACACCGGGTAAAGTGGTTTTGGCGGGGTTCTCCTCTTGGGGTACTCGCATTCTATCGCTGCAATACCAGAATCAAGTAATTGATACGCAGGTTTTGTCTGGGCTTGGCGCAACTTTGCCACAACCTGAACAGGTGCTATTTAATTTAATGCTTACCTTATGGCCGGCTGAAGCATGGGCTCAGCCTTTACAAAGCATAGGTTGGCACCTAGTCGATACCGACAAAACAAGAACCGTATTTGATGAAAACCAACAGGCAATCATTCAAATTGATTACCAAACAGATCCTGGTACACACAAAACGGCAGGCGACATTGTTTTCAAACATTTGACCCAGGGCTACAACATCACCATACAAACGTTGAACTCAACGATTGTCGACAATCCAAGTAAGAGTTGAACACTATGCCTATTTACATACAAGACTGTGGTTTCCACTCAGCGCTAGGCTCTGAGGTTACCGATATTCATGGCTGTCTGAAAGACGAGCGTGAATCAAATATGGTCGAAGTGCACGATATGCTGAACGATGGTAAACATACTGTCGTTGGTCAGATCGCGGGTGAACTACCACCGATTCCTTCAGATCTTACGCAATACGCCACTCGCAACAATCAACTGGCGCTGTCGGCTCTTCACCAAATTGAAGATTCTATCGAGCAAGCCAAATCTCAGTTTGGCGCAGATAGAATTGCTGTTGTTATTGGCACCAGCACCTCTGGGATCTCCGATGGTGAAGCAGCCTTCAAACAAAAATTGGCAAACGGCGAGTTTCCAGCAGATTACCATTACTCAAAACAAGAGCTTGGTGATACCTCAGAGTTCGTTAGCCAGTATTGCGCATTAACGGGGCCAAACTACGTAATATCTACGGCTTGCTCATCCAGTGGCCGCGTATTTCTGACCGCCCAGCGCTTATTAGATTCAGGTATGGCTGATGCCGTGTTAGTGGGTGGTGTGGATACCTTGTGTAAGCTGACACTCAATGGTTTCCACGGCCTTGAAGCACTCTCAACAACACATTGTAAGCCATTTAGTGCAACCCGAGATGGTATCAACATAGGAGAAGCAGCGGCATTTATGTTGCTCAACAAAACAAAGTTAGCCGGTGTTAATGCAGCACAAGACACGTCAAACATTGCCTTATTGGGCTGTGGGGACAGCTCTGATGCACACCACATTTCAGCGCCTCACCCTGAAGGCAATGGTGCTGAACAAGCAATGAAAAAAGCGTTACATTCTGCACAGTTAAACGCAGAAGACATTGGTTATATCAATGCACATGGTACAGCAACGCCACTCAATGACTCGATGGAAAGTAAAGCCATTCATCGTATTTTTGCAAACAAGGTTCCCGTCAGTTCTACCAAACCGCTGACCGGGCATACTCTAGGCGCAGCAAGTGCGATTGAGGCTGCAATTGCGTGGCATATTTTGAAATATGACTTACCGCTTCCCTTACAAAAATGTCAGGATAAAGCTGAAGATATTGAGATTGATTTGGTAAACTGTTCACAGAAACTTAAAGCAAAGAACATCTTAAGCAACTCGTTTGCTTTTGGTGGCAACAACATTAGCCTGATTTTTGGTGTAGTAAATGACTGATATCCCTTCTGTAGACCAACTTCTCCCTCACGATGATCCGATGATATTAATCGATCGTGCTATCAGCGTAGAAGCGTTGTCGATCCACTGTCAGGTCGATATTGGTGACCATAATCTGTTCTTTGACGCCGAATCTCAAACGGTACCAGCATATGTTGGCATCGAGTTTATGGCGCAGTCTGTAGCGGCATGGTCTGGATATCACGCACTTAAAAACGGCACCACGCCCCCAATCGGATTCTTACTCGGCTCTCGTCGCTATAAATCACTGTGTGATGAGTTTACTCAAGGTCAGACCCTTGATATCTACGCCGAACAGATGATGGAAGACAACGGTATGGCTGTGTTTACCGCAAGAGTCGAAGACCGAGGTGAGTTAGTGGCTCAATGCCAACTCAACGTCTACGTGCCGACCGAACAAAAATTACAAGAAATGAAAACTAGGAGCCCATCATGACCCGTCAGGTTTTAGTCACTGGTGCCAGCAAAGGCATTGGTAAAGCGATCGCTATTCAACTCGCGAAAGACGGATTTGAAATCGCCGTTCATTACATGGGTGACAAGCAAGGTGCTGAGGAGACTCTACAATCGATCACCGAGCAAGGTGGCGCTGGACGTCTTATCCAATTTGATATCAGCAACCGCAGCGAGTGTCGCGAAAAGCTTGAGTCTGATATCGCTGAACATGGTGCTTACTATGGTGTAGTGAACAACGCGGGCATTACTCGTGACACTGCATTCCCCGCGATGACGGAAGAAGAGTGGGATGGTGTGATCCATACCAACCTAGATAGCTTCTACAACGTACTTCACCCTTGTGTAATGCCTATGGTTCAAAAGCGTAAAGGTGGCCGTATCGTCACTCTAGCGTCTGTATCAGGCATTATGGGTAACCGCGGTCAAACTAACTATGCGGCAGCAAAAGCTGGTGTAATTGGCGCGACTAAGTCTCTTGCTCTAGAACTCGCAAAGCGCAAGATCACGGTAAACTGTGTCGCTCCTGGCTTAATTGACACAGGCATGGTTGATGAGCACGTCAAAGATCATGCACTTCCTCAAGTACCACTGCGCCGTATGGGTGAGCCGGAAGAAGTGGCTGGTCTAGTCAGCTACCTAATGTCTGATATTGCAGGCTACGTAACTCGCCAAGTGATTTCAGTAAATGGAGGCTTAGTATGACCCGCCGCGTTGTTGTAACTGGCATGTCTGGTGTTACTGCTTTTGGTAACGACTGGCAACAGATAGAGCCTAAGCTAAAGGCCTGTGAAAATGCGACTCAATATATGCCAAGCTTCGAGCAATATGATGGTCTCAACACAAAACTTGCCGCGCCTATTGATGACTTCCAACTGCCTAAACACTACAAGCGTAAGCAAGTGCGTGGCATGGGCCGTGTATCACGCCTAGCTACCGTTGCGACTGAGAATGCATTGGAGCAAGCCGGCTTAATTGGTCACGATGTATTGACCAATGGCGAAACTGGTATCGCTTACGGCTCTTCAACTGGCAGTACCGATGCGGTTGGTGCTTTCGGAGTAATGCTGAACGAGAAGTCGACACGAGCAATCACAGCAACCACTTACGTTCAAATGATGCCACACACAGCCGCGGTAAACGTAGGTCTGTTCTTTGGTCTGCGTGGCCGCGTGATTCCCACCAGCAGCGCCTGTACTTCAGGAAGCCAAGCCATTGGTTACGCCTATGAAGCGATCAAGCATGGTTACCAAACCGTAATGGTTGCCGGTGGTGGTGAAGAGTTATGCCCAACTGAGTCTGCCGTTTTCGATACCCTTTTCGCTACCAGTTTAAAAAACGACACACCCAAGAAATCCCCTAGCCCATACGACAGCGAGCGTGATGGCTTGGTTATCGGCGAAGGCGCTGGAACCCTGATCCTTGAAGAGTACGAACATGCTGTTGCTCGTGGCGCAAAGATCTACGCAGAAATCATAGGTTTTGCGAGCAACTGTGATGCGGCTCATGTGACTCAACCTCAGATGGAAACCATGCAAATCTGTATGGAGAAAGCATTGAGAGACGCACAACTTCCAGCTGAGAAGATTGGCTATGTTTCTGCGCACGGTACTGCGACTGAAAAAGGTGATATTGCAGAGAGTAACGCGACAGCGAATATCTTTGGTGAAGTACCAATCAGCTCTCTTAAGAGTTACTTTGGCCATACGCTTGGTGCGTGTGGTGCAATTGAAGCGTGGCTCAGCCTAGAGATGATGCATAGCGGTTGGTTCAGCCCAACCCTAAACCTTAAGAATGTCGATGAACAGTGCGGCAAGCTCGATTACATCACGGGCTCAGGTCGCGAATTGGATGTTGAATACTTGATGAGCAACAACTTTGCTTTTGGTGGAATCAACACCTCTATCATCTTCAAGAAAGTCTAAGCTTAGCTACATAAAACGCTAAGTAAATAAAAAGGGCCAGTAACCAAGTTACTGACCCTTTTTTGATTCTATCAATCGCTCAAATTAAGCGTTAGCTTCACGCTCAGCGATGAACTCAAGAGCCATCTTGATACGAGCGATTACGCGCTCTTTACCAACAAGCTCCATCACTGCATCAACAGAAGGAGACTGACCGCCACCTGTTACTGCTACGCGAAGTGGCATGCCGATTTTACCCATGCCGATCTCTAGCTCTTCACATACCGCTGCAATCACACCATCTTTGATGTTTGCAGTCGTGAAATCTTCAAGTGCTTCAACCTTAGCAAGAGCAAGCTCTAATGGGCCTTTAGCAACACCACGTAGGTGCTTCTTAGCCGCGCCAGCTTCAAACTCAGAGAAATCTTCGTAGAAGTAACGAGATTGCTCAGCAAGTTCGATAAGCGTGTTACAACGCTCGCCAACTAGCTTGATCACTTCAGTGATAGCTGGACCGTTTGTTGTATCGATCTTCTGTGCGTCTAGGTGCCATTGCAGGTATTTTGCAACGTACTCAGGCTCAGATGTCTTGATGTAGTGGTTGTTCAACCAAAGTAGCTTATCAGTGTTGAATGCAGAAGCAGACTTGCTGATAGCGTTCAGGCTGAAGAATTCAATCATCTCTTCTTGAGAGAAGATCTCTTGGTCACCGTGAGACCAGCCTAAACGAACTAGATAGTTGTTTAATGCATTTGGTAGGTAACCTTCATCGCGGTATTGCATTACAGAAACAGCACCGTGACGCTTAGAAAGTTTCGCACCGTCATCACCAAGAATCATTGCACAGTGAGCGAACGTTGGAACTGGCGCGCCTAGTGCTTCATAGATGTTGATTTGACGAGGTGTGTTGTTGATGTGGTCTTCACCACGAACAACGTGTGTGATACCCATGTCCCAGTCATCCACTACTACTACGAAGTTGTAAGTTGGTGCACCGTCTGTACGACGAATGATCAGGTCATCAAGTTGGCTGTTTGCGATTTCAATGCGACCACGGATTTGGTCATCAAATACTACGCTGCCTTCTTTAGGGTTACGGAAACGGATAACGCACGCATCGCCTTCTTTTGCTGCTTCGTTTGCTGCAACAATTTTAGGGTGGTTAGCATCGTAGCGAGCCATTTCCTTGTTTTCTTCTTGCTCTGCACGAATTTCATCAAGCAGCTCTTTAGACGCGTAGCATTTGAATGCTTTGTCTTCAGCAAGTAGCTTATCAACCATTTCGTTGTAACGGTCAAAACGCTTAGATTGGTAGTAAGGACCTTCGTCCCATTCCATACCCATCCATTGCATGCCTTCTAGAATTGCATCAACCGCTTCTTGAGAGTTACGCTCAAGGTCTGTGTCTTCGATACGTAGAACGAATTCACCGCCTTGGTTTTTAGCGAATAGCCAAGAGTAAAGTGCAGTACGTGCACCACCAACGTGAAGATAGCCAGTTGGGCTAGGAGCAAAACGAGTTTTAACCGTCATTTAAATACCTTGATTATGTAGGTGATTCTTTTAGTGCTCGCCATTACAAAACCTGTAACAGAAAAATATCACTAAATTTTGGGCGCTATTTTATCACCACCGCTTAAATCTACAATCAGTAGTGAATGATTAATGCACTGTTGTTGTACGAAAGCTGTTATTGAAAGACTAAGTACGTCTTCAAAGTAGCAAATCGATGGTATTAGCCTGTAGATTATAGTCGCACATTCTTTATTCCCCTCTCTCATTCCCAAATTGAATCCACCAGCTAATGCACCACTAAGATCAAATTCTTGAATTTATGTTTGACCTTACCCTTACGGGAAGGTTTATGTTAGGCGTAGATGAGAATTGGAGTATCGATATGAACCACTACACAACCGCGCTCAACGGCTTAAATTGCATGGGTTGTGCGAAGAAAGTCCGCACCCTGTTTGCTGAACTCGACAATACGACGATCAATGATATATCGCCGACCTACATCGATATTTCGACTCCAATTAATTACGTTCAACTCAACGAACAGTTGGCGACGCTTGGTTATAGCATGGGCAATAAACTGCACCTTTCGTTATCCGGTCTTAGCTGCGGTAAGTGCGTTAGCAAGCTGACTCAAGCACTTGAACAAACCGAGCAAACCTCAAACCTAGAAGTCAGCAAACAAGAATTAGCACTAGTCACTCTACTTTCTGAATCCGAGGTGATTGAGTTGGTCGAAAGCGCGGGTTATCACGCAGCTCCCTACTCTGAAGCGAATGACCTCTCACCGAGTTCGGATTTAGAAGAAGATAAAGAATCTGCATCTACAAAAACAATGCCTACTGAACCCGTTGCGAGTCAATATACTTATCACCTTGTTCTTAAGGGGATGACGTGTGCGAGTTGTGTTTCTTCAGTCGAAAAAGCACTGAAAAAGAATGAATTCGTCGATCAAGTTCAGATCAACCTCGCCGAGCAAACAGCCTTGGTTTTCACCTCTCAAACACGTGACCTGATCGAAAACGAACTCATCCAATCGGTGAAAGCTGCAGGTTATGGCGCCGAGTTTGTTGACGATGCAGCAACACAACAACAAAAACAGCAAGAGCAACAACTTCGTACTCAACAGGCCTTCCTGAGAAATTCAGTAAGTGCGCTACTGCTTGGGGCTCCGCTGATGGCTTGGGGAGTGTTCGGCGGCAGCATGACCATTGCCACGTTTAACGACCAACTGGCTTGGGGGTTAGTCGGTGTGATCTGTTTAGTGCTGCTAGCCACTTCAGGTCGTAGCTTCTTCACCAATGCTTGGCAATCACTGATGCACAAGCGCGCGACCATGGATACGTTAGTTGCTTTGGGTACAGGCGCAGCATGGTTCTACTCCATGCTAGTTGTGTTGATTCCGTCATGGTTCCCTGAGGCCTCTCGCCATGTCTACTTTGAGGCAAGTGCGATGATCGTTGGTCTAATTTCTTTGGGCCACTACATTGAAGCCAAAGCCAAAGCTCGCACCACAAAATCACTACAAGCTTTGATTAACCTACAACCTCAAAAAGCGGTGGTGATTGTCGATGGCAAAGAACAAACTATTGCTGTAGAAGCTATCCAAGTAGGCATGCAAGTACGCGTCAAACCGGGTGAGAAAGTGCCAGTTGATGGTGTTGTGGTATCGGGTGAGTCTTACATCGATGAATCCATGTTGACCGGTGAACCACTTCCCAACGTTAAATCGATGAGTGATGGCGTTTCAGCGGGCACTATTAATGGTGATGGCAGCTTAGTTATTGAAGCGACAGGAATTGGCTCAAGCACCATGTTGGCTAGAATCATTCAAATGGTTCGCCAAGCACAAAGCAGCAAACCAGCAATTGCGAAACTAGCCGATTCTATATCTGCCATTTTCGTACCAGTTGTAGTCGCGATCGCAGCTGTTGCAGCCCTAGTTTGGTTTTTTGTAGGCCCACAGCCAAGTGCAAGTTACATGCTTGTTGTATCGACCACTGTGCTGATCATCGCTTGTCCATGTGCATTAGGCTTAGCCACACCGCTTTCGATTACTGTTGGCGTTGGTAAAGCGGCTGAGTTTGGCGTTCTGATCAAAGACGCCGATGTGTTGCAATCTGCAAGCAAAATCGATGCTGTTGTATTTGATAAAACAGGCACTCTAACCCAAGGTAAACCAAGCGTTCAGCAGGCGTTTTACCCTAATCTAACGGAACGGGAATTACTGGCTTACGCTTATTCAGTGGAAGTAGGGTCTGAGCACCCACTCGCCAAAGCCGTTTGCCAATATGCAGAGAGCTTGCATGTTTCAGCACTCCCACACAGCGACTTTGAAAACCGCCGAGGCCTTGGAGTACAAGCCAACATTAACGGAAAACACGTCCAAGTCGGCTCTCTTAAATACTTAACCCAACTTGGTATTGATACTCAAATAGGCCGTGACTTTATCGAACTTTGCCGTACACAAGCATGGACGCCAATCTTCGTAGTCATCGACCAAAAACTGGTAGGCATATTAGGCATTTCAGACGCGTTAAAAATAGATAGCACACAAGCCATTGCTCAACTAAAATCCGCCGGAATTCACACTGTGCTATTAACAGGCGACAACGATTCTGTTGCTCAAGCGATTGGCAAAAGCGTCGGTATTGATGAGGTTATCTCGGAAGTACTACCAGAGCAGAAAGCTCAGCATATTGTTCAGCTTCAACAACAATATAAGAGTGTGGCTATGGTTGGAGATGGCATTAACGATGCACCAGCGCTTGCTCAGGCCGACATAGGTATCGCAATGGGCAGTGGCAGTGATGTTGCGATTGAAAGTGCACAAATGACACTCCTCAACTCGTCGCCACTGTCTGTAAGCAACGCGATCGAGCTATCTCAAGCGACCGTAAGAAACATGAAGCAAAACCTATTTGGTGCCTTCATCTACAACTCGCTAGGCATTCCAATAGCAGCCGGTGTGCTCTACCCACTTTTTGGATTTTTGCTTAGCCCAGTAGTTGCAGGTGCAGCAATGGCGATGTCGTCAATTACTGTGGTAAGCAACGCCAACAGGCTGAGATTGTTCAAACCCACTCATTCTAATATCAATAATAACCATATTCATGAGGTTAACCATGATTCGTAAAGTTATGACTCTTACTGCACTCGCTGCAATTTCAGGACAGGCTTTGGCTACTGATGTGCTAAACCATAAATCTCCATATTGCGGCTGCTGCACTGAATGGACGGAGCATATGCGTGATTCCGGGTTCGATGTAACAGAGAAGCTCCACGATGATATGAACCCTATCAAGCAAAAGTTAGGCGTAACACAAGAGCTGTCTTCTTGCCACACCGCAGAGATCGACGGTTATGTATTTGAAGGTCACATTCCAGCAGAAGACGTAAAAGCCTTTTTAGAAAACCCACCACGTAATGCGATTGGTTTGGCGGTTCCGGGTATGCCAATGGGCTCACCAGGCATGGAGTATGGCGATAAGAAAGACGAGTATTCTGTGTATGTGTTTAATGAAAAAGGTCAGGTGTTTGAATACCGTCACTACAACGGGAAATAGAACCTAAACAGACCAACACACAACTATAAAAAAGAAGTCATAAAAATAGAGCCTAGCATTCAGTAAACCCAAGACTGTGGTTTACTTGCTAGGCTCTTTGCTTTTGGACAGTAAAGCAAATCTTGTCGCGGCACTAACCGGGCTGTTAGTGCCGCTATGTTCCCCTCGCTAATTAGCTAGCAAGCTATTTAACAAAGAAGTTCACTCAGCTTAAGCAGCTAAGCGAATCAGCTTAGAAGCCGTAAGAAGCACCGAATACGAATGCGTTGTTAGCATTATCAGCTTGGTTACGGTACTCAAAGTAAGGTTGAACACCTTGACGAGTCCATGTAGCACGAAGCTCGTGGTCCATTGTGTTGTCAGCATCGCTGATTACGTATACGTTGTTGTAGCTAAGCGCTAGTTCAGCATTTACTGCATAGCCGATACGGTTATCAAAACGAGTTTGGTCGTCAGCTTTGCTGTCTTCCATTGCGTGGTAACGAGTACGGTTGCTGATAGAGATACCGTTGTCGAAGTTATAACCGATCTTAACTAATGGACGATACTGAACCGTTTCGCCGTTGTTTAGTAGGTGGTGGTAACCAGCAGCAACCCATAGGTTGTCGTTGATGTTGTACATCTGCTCAACACCAAGAGTGATGTATGGAGAGTTACCTAGACCGCTATCTTGGATTGCGTCGTTGTCGTACTTACCAAGAGAGATACCATCAAACTCTGTTAGTAGCGTTGTACCTGAATCAAACGTGTGGCCCGCTTCTAGCGTAGACGTAGCGTTTGGTTGGAAATCAGAGTGAAATTGAACGTTACCTGTAACGTAAGAAGAACCAGCAAAAGCACTAGAAGCGAAAGCAAGAGAAAGAGCACTTAGAGCGATAATTTTTTTCATAGTAAACTGCCTTAGTTTGATTTTTTCAGCGGCATATCTTCGGTACATCATTCACCTTCACCGCTTGAGTAGTTGGTCGCCTCCCTGGCATGAAATCTATGTTGCTCGAATTAATTTGCGTTTCAAAATAAAAGGGGCGACAGAGTGATCCCTCTCACTATCAAAAAAAGACAAGTTATTTAACTCTTTAAAATCAATAATTTAAAAACATAAAAATTGATAAAAAACTCAAGATGGAAAAATATACAGATCGGGATCACGTTATTTCATGAAGAAAAATTAGATTCAGATAGTTGAATCACATCTGATTTAGAGTTTTTTACAGGGGACTTATTTTTTGAAGAGAATAATGAGAAGCGCGTCACTTTTGGGATTAAAGTCACCTTATGTGCATTGTTGACGATATAAACAAAGGCGATTTCTATATGTTTCAGTTTTGGATAAACACCTAATTCGCATCAAACAAAAAGAGCTCCCGTTTTATCTTGAATAAGATAAAGGTCAGGAGCTCTTTTACTAATAGTGCTTATCGATTATTTAACTGAGGTAACTCGACTTACTTTCTCACCACTTTCTGAAATAGAGCGGATGTAAGTTTCACCAGAGACCGATGGACGTTGTTGCTCATCATACGTTAGCCACTTTTCACCATCTGCTGAGTATTGAAGCTCTACACCTGGGAATTGAACGTTCATCGCTAACTTACCATCCACAACCAGAGCGCCCGGCACGGGTAGTCGGTAATCAATGCCCGCTTTTTCAAGCTTAGCCAGTTCACGTTGACCCACGATATTGGCGAAGCGATTGAAGTCGCTGTTTAGCGCTTGCTTATTCACTAGGTTAGTTTCTTGAGAGTATTCAACGCCAACCTTGTAGTCGTTTTCCCAATCTGCTCGGTGCCATGCGCGCTCTGCTGCTGCTAGTACGCGAGGGAACACCATGTATTCATATTGCTCATCGTTACGTACTGTCTCAGACCAAAGCTGTGCTGATAGACCGTAGAAAGGTTTCGCTTCGATTTCACCTTTGCCAATAAAGCCGTTGCCATCGCGGTCTACAGATGTTTCCGCGTTTTGAGGCATATTCTCTGGTGCAAAACCAAACATTTTACGAGTATCGGTTGCACGAGTACCCCAATAGTAACCACGCTCTTTCGAGTCAACCTCATATGGGAAGTCCATGTACACGTAGTCTGGGTTAGAAGCGATCACGTCGTAACCTTTCTTAGACCACTCGTACACTGATGATGTGCCCCCCCAGTAAAGAACGTCCCAGAAGTTAACGCGTGTGTTTTCTGTTGCGAACGCATTCTCACCTTCACTGTACTTAAGGCCATCTTGCCAAGCTTGGAAGTTTGGAATGCCCTTCTCAGCAACAATCTTAGACACCTCTTCTGCAAAGTGGCTTGGCAGGTGACCGAAATCACTTACTGTACCGTCTGCAATTAATTTCTGACATTGTGGAGACTGTTGGAATGGCTTATCTTGCTTAGACAAGTCAATGTTACCTTTCCAAGCCACTTTATCTTCTGCATTAATATCTTGTAAGCCAGCGCCTAACTTGATGTTTTTCGCTTCATCGCCACCAAAGTGCCAAGTCGTTAGCGGAACACCCGCTTCTTGGTGCATTGCTGCCACTTCAGAGATCACTTTATCAACAAAGTGCGTCGAAGATTCCATACATGGGTTAATGAAGCTTTGCTTATCGTAGAACTGAACCGTGGTTACGTTCGATGTATCTAGTGGATCCATCAAGCGGTATTCATTTGCTGCCGCTTCTTTACCTTCCGCCATTAGACGAGTGTAACGCGCTTCCATCGACACCACAGCAGAACGAGCGTGTGCTGGCATATCAATTTCTGGAATTACTTCGATGCTGCGCGCTTTTGCGTAGCTTAAGATCTCGACGTAATCCGCTTTACTAAAGAAACCAGAGCCAAAGTTGTCTGTTGTTGGACCTGACCCTAGCTGAGGCAGTAAACAGCTTTGCTCTTCCAAATCAAAACAACGATTAGACCCTACATCCGTTAGCTCTGGTAAACCTGGAATTTCTAAACGCCAGCCTTCATCATCTGTTAGGTGAAGGTGCAGTTTATTCATCTTGTATGCCGCCATTTGGTCTAGCGTTGCTAGGATGGCATCTTTTGAGTGGAAGTTTCGAGCTACATCCACCATCACACCACGGTAATCAAAGCGCGGTGCATCTTTGATCGACAGTTGTGGTAATGATTCAGCGTTCTGACTATCTATTAGGCCAAAAATAGACTGAACTGCGTAGAAAGCACCCGTTTTATCAAACGCTTTAATCGCAATCCCCTCTTCCGAGATGCTTAGTTCATAAGCGCCAGATTTTGCTAAATCACCCGTAAACTGAGTAGGAACAACGGCAACACTTACAGGAAGGTCACCACTCACATCTACGTTTACCACATCTGCACGTTCTTCAATTGCAGCGAACTGATCAGCGTCGAATGCGTCTTTTGGTAAAGCAATACCACCAGCAATACTTACTGAACCTTCACCCGCTTCTACCGACATTGGCGTTGGCAATAGCGTTGTTGATACATCTTGAGTTGCTAGATCAGCATTCTTTTCAAAACGCGTCACCGCTGTCGCCATTACGTTATTATCATCAGGCGTACGCTTAAGGTTATTACCCTCAAGGCCGGTTACGAACGATGCAACATCTTCTGTATTCAATGATGCAATCATCTTAGGTTCTGCGTTTGGCGCCGTCACGAATGCACCTGGCATAAAGTCAGTTTCAAACAGTTGCCAGTATTCACTCGTTAACGGAAGAACCACTTCTTCACCAGCCGCAAAGCCGTCAAATTTTTCAGTAGGTTCTAGCTTGTGAAGGTCACCAGTAACGCGAGTGATCTTAAATTGCTCATTATCAACATCTAAAATAAGACGAATACTGTGGAAGTAGATGCTCCAATCTTTAGAGTCAATCGCTTCACCGTCATTGGTTAGCGTCATGTTCACTTTATTACATGACGCCCATTCAGCACCTAGGTCCTGACAAGCCAAGCCTTCATTCGCACCATGGTTAGTTAGAATTTCGTACTGAACATCAAGATTATCAGCCAGTGCATTCACTACTTTTTGTTCTGGTGCTTGCGTTACTGCACAACCTGTTAGGCCAGCCAATACCGCTACAGATAGTAAGTTTCTCTTCAACATCGTATTCACCCATAAATTAAAAATTGAGTAAGAAGCAAATTGGAGCGCTTCGAAAGTTAGATAAACTATATGGGCTTATTTTTTACCGTGAATTAAATCGAGCTAATAAAGTGATCGGCTTCAAATCTCAAAAATATTGATAAATTTAATTTAAATAAAATCATCAAGTTACAAGCATCGACACTTCCGTCATTTTAATTTTGACGTAAAAATTGAGAATTAAATCACAATCTTTTTAAAGGATTTCATAAAATCGTGTCGTTGATAGAGAGAAAGGTTTAAGAGTTTGTTCGGGTTGTTATACTTTTCGTACAAACAACGTGACATCGTTCTCAAAAAAAACCGTTAAAAAACACCGTCAAAATCGATTTTAACGAGTTTAATACTTCCTAAAGGAGCTCCCTTTGCGCCCACTCTGGTACATGGTTTTATTCGTTTTCGCTTTTTCAACAAGGCAAGCGCTCGCCGAGCCTCTTTATTGGCAAGCAAAAAAGGATGAACTGACACTCACTATCTTAGGTTCTGTGCACGTTGGGGACGATAGTATGTACCCACTTCCTTCAGCGATCACCGACACGCTAAAAAACAGTGATGGGTTAGTTATCGAAACGGATATCAGAAAATCTGATGGCGTTGTATATCCCCGCAACAAACTCACTACAGCCGATGTACTCAATGAAGAACAGCTGCAATTATTAATCGACATCTCAAAATCATTGGATATGCCGACGCAACAACTGCTTAGCTCACCGCCTTGGGCGACATCTCTTTCCATACAGATGCAGCAGTTAAAAAATCTTGGTTATGGGTCCGCAGGAGGCGTTGATGCGACGCTAGCTTACAAAGCGACTATCCAAGATGTCCCGGTGATCAGCTTAGAGCCTCTTCAATTCCAAATAGACTTGATGACAAAACAGAAGGACGACGGTAAGGAGTGGTTAGTCAGTAGCCTTGAGGAATTTGACCAAACTGATCGTGTGGTTCATTGCCTAATAGAAAGCTGGAAAGCGGGTGATTTAGCAAAACTGGAAGCCTTCGCAAAGCTCTCTGAGATGTCGCCTGAACTAGAGAAAGCATTTTTAACCGATCGAAACATAGACTGGGCAAACAAACTAGCAGCCAATGATTGGAAACTCGACTCAAAAGGGAACTACTTGATTGTGGTTGGTGCCTTACACCTAGTTGGAGAAGGCAACCTTTTACACTTGTTAAAAGAGAAAGGTTTTAATGTCACTCAACAATCACAAAGCCAACAGGCTCAGTGTCAATTTGAGATTAGTGACGACAGCTAGTTCAACTCGAAGCCATGACCTTCTCCTAATATAAGCATTACCTAATAACAGAATCATTACATTTAATAGCACCATTGGGGTGCTATTATCTTTCGCTCTTTCTACCTACGGCGTTGTTCGAATGAAACCAGTACTTTTTGCTTTCCCTTTAGCCCTCACGATGCTGATGCCCTCAATAGCCTCAGCCAAAGAAACGTGCACCATTGAACAGTTTCAGGCTATAGATATTCAACCTGATGCTAAAGGCGGTGTCTTAGATAAAGAAAGCGGACAGTTCTTGATTACTGAGAAGCCACCAATGCGATGCGCGAACATTACGTTCACGACGTCTACAACACGCAACCGTATCGCAAGCCAAATGAATAGTAATTTTGAAGCAAGCTTTTACGATGGCAAGACGGGTAACTCTCACTCGGTGACTTTTAACGAAGATGAAGTACAAGCAGGTTACATTCGAATAGGCCCTAATAAACCAGCTGAAGCGTATGTTTGCTTTGTCACTTCAGAGACTCCAATCAAAAACATCACCTGTGATGTCAAGTAAACAGGTTTGGGGCTACTGGCTATTGGGTCAACCCTTGTCTCTATAAAGGGCATTTAGAACAACAAGAGATTCCCGACTCGCTCTAGGGAATGACGTACATACCGGAAAGCAAAAAAGCCGTAGCACCTTCTACTACAAAGAGTGCTACGGCTTTCTTTTATGTGGTCGGTGAAGAGCTATTTTGAACATCAGGCGAACCCCACCTAGGTTCAAATCCCATTTCCCTTCCCCTGAAACGACGAAAGCCTGCTCAATGAGCAGGCTTTCTAAATGTGGTCGGTGAAGAGGGATTCGAACCCCCGACCCTCTGGTCCCAAACCAGATGCGCTACCAAGCTGCGCTATTCACCGAGATATCTAACTGGCTGATTGCCTGTCGATGGAGCGTATAATACGGATTCTGAATTTATCCGCAAGCGCTTTTTCTCATATTTATTGTGAATTCCAATCGTTCGAACAAAAGACATACAACAACTCGCTTGATGTGACGAAAAACACACAGTTACCAACAAGTATTTAACTTATGAAACAGAATTGATCCAGATCAGTGAATTGATAACACCACTTAATACACTAACCCGTGTCATATAACTTTGAGGTATACACATGGACTTTTGGCTAGATCTCCTATTTGGTAATGCGGTGGGACTATCTTCAATGATAGTAATCTTCGGGGCTCTGGGTCTCATGATGTTTTATGGAGGCTTCTTCATCTACAAAGTTATGACTGAAAAATCTCCTCACTAGAATCGCTCAGCCTAAATCATTTACTTTTAAGCATTGTTTTACTTTATAAGTATTACTTTATTTTATAACTAAATGTAAAAACGCTTTGCACCGGAGCAGACTTATTGTCTTCTCCGGTTTTTTCATTTTTAAACCCAGCCTCAACTTAGGTATACTTACCCTATCCTTCCCAACTTGAGATACACAATATGTCTCATGATGACGACTTAGATCTCTTCCAAGAAATGATGGGCGATGTTAAACGTATCGACCATGACACCGCTGAACACCAAAAAGTACACCGAGTCACAGAATCTCACCTTGCTAAGCGTGAAGCCGCTATGTGGCTGTCTGACGACGAGAAAGACTACTTATCATTAGACTATTCGCCAATGATCAAGCCAGACGATGTCGTTGCTTATAAAAAAGACGGTGTACAAGAAGGCGTATACAAAAAGCTGCGCCTAGGCAAATACCCTATTCAAGCCAAGCTCGACCTTCATAGAAAAACACTGAAAGACGCACGTAACGAAGTGCTTTCATTTTTGCGTCAGTGTTTAAGAATGGATGTTCGTACCGTCATCATTGTTCACGGTAAGGGAGAGCGTTCGAACCCACCAGCAATGATGAAAAGCTACGTGGCAAATTGGCTCACGCAAATCAACGACGTTCAATGTGTTCATTCTGCTCAGCAATTTCATGGTGGTACGGGCGCTGTCTATGTCATGCTCAGAAAGAGTAATGAGAAAAAGCTAGAGAACAGAGAGCGCCATCAAAAGCGCACCAGTTAATAGGTTGAGATAGATAAACGGGCGAATAACGATTTGGCATCAGGATCGATATTTCGTGCCTAGACTCACACCAAGTGCTAAAATTGCCTCAGTTAACGAATTCCAACTCAAAGCAACTATCCAAAGGTTGCTTTTTGTTTATTTATATTTCCGTTGTGAAACGCTAAGAGAATATCATGTCACAAGAATCCCAAGCTAAACGCCTTAATAAATACATCAGTGAAACTGGTTTTTGCTCACGCCGCGAAGCCGATAAACTCATTGATGCAGGCCGAGTTACTATTAACGGTAAGATCCCTGAGATGGGCACTAAAGTCTTGCCAGGTGATGATGTTGAGATCGACAATAAGCCTGTTCGCTCAAAAGAGAAGCCGATTTACATTGCTCTTAATAAACCAACAGGTATCACCTGTACGACTGAGCGTGATATTCCTGGCAACATCGTCGACTTTATCGGCCACCACAAGCGTATTTTCCCTATTGGCCGCTTAGATAAACCTTCTGATGGCCTTATCTTCTTGACCAACGATGGCGACATCGTAAACAAAATCCTACGTGCAGGTAACAATCACGAGAAAGAATACGTGGTGCGTGTAGATAAGCCGATTACGACTGAGTTTTTGAAGCAAATGGGCGCTGGTGTCCATATTCTCGATACTGTTACCTTGCCATGTAAGGTCGAGAAAGAGACCAAGTTCTCATTCCGAATTACACTAACACAAGGCCTTAACCGCCAAATTCGCCGTATGTGTGAAGCGCTCGGTTACGAAGTATTTAAGCTGCGCCGTGTTCGTATTATGAATATCTCACTAGACGGTATTCCTAACGGCAAATGGCGCTACCTGAGCGACGAAGAGATCACCGAGATCTTGGCGATGTGTGAAGGTTCAGTAAGTACGGAAGATGCGTCAAAAATGAACGCGAAAGGTCAACGTATTCGTAAAGCGACTGACGCGAAACTTTTTGACAGCCGTGAAGAGAACCAAACTTCAACAGCACGTCGCAATCAAAAAGAGAACCGTACTCGCACTTACCGCGGTAACAATGCGGATGAATTCCGTCATGCGCCTAATTCAAAGCGTGGCCGCAATTCGTCGAACGGTGAAAGCGGTGGTAATACCGAGAACTGGAAATCAAACTCTCGTTCAGAGCGCTCTAATTCAGATAGAAACCGTTCGGATCGCAATCGTACCGATCGCGACAATACCGATCGTAGAAGCGGTAAACCGGCAAACCGCAGCCAAGATTCAAACAGACCGAACAAACCTGCACCAAAGCGTGTTGGTGGTACTTTAGGTCTTAAGAAGTAGTCAGAATCAGTAAGACGAGACACCCGATATAAAAACGCCCGTTAGATTAGTCTAGCGGGCGTTTTTGTTGGTCATTCGATAGTTTTATCGTCATGATGACGACAATCTATAAACATAGATCAGCAAACTGGCCTCGAGTCAGTTTTACTAAATCTTTCGGATCTAACTCAATCTCTAGCCCGCGCTTCCCTGCACTCACACAGATCGTTTCAAAATCGGTTGCGGTAGAATGAACAAAGGTAGGCAGTGCTTTTTTCTGTCCAAGAGGACTAATTCCACCAACAACATAACCCGTGGTTTTCTGAGCAATATCTGGATCAGCCATCTCTGCTTTTTTGCCTTTCGCTGCTTTTGCTGCCAGCTTTAAGTTTAGCTTCTGATCGACAGGAATAACGGCAACCGCCAAATCTTTAGCGACACCGTTCAAACAGAACAACAGCGTTTTGAACACACGTTTTGGGTCCTGACCTAGCGCTTCAACGGCTTCCAATCCATAGTTGGTATTATTCGCATCATGATGATACTGATGCACACTATGAGCGATTTTCTTTTTCTTGGCGAGATTGATTGCAGGGGTCATAACAAATCCAAACGATAGATAAACAAAAAGCGACGCCGAGGCGTCGCTTTAGTTAAATTTATCATGGTGCTAGAGTCAATCTAATTTAGCCCCTATTGATACAATTGCTTGGATTCAATTACTTGTAAACCATTTGGCCTGAAGGTGCATACTTGTTTACGTCAACCGGGCTGTTTGCTTCTAGGTACTCTTTCAGTACTTCAGCGTCAACAAAGCCAGTGTTTACGTAACCAGGGTGGTCAGACAGTTTAGGGTAACCATCACCACCAGCTGCGTTGAAGCTTGGCACCGTGAAACGGTATGTTTCATCTAAACGTAGCTGTTTACCACCGATGAATACATTCGATACTTCACCGTTTGCCACTGTCATTGAGATACCAGCAAACTGTGCGTAAGCACCAGAATCGATTGGTTTAGTCGCCACTACATTTAGGTAATCTAGAACTTCTTTACCCGTCATGTCTGTGTAAGTCAGGATGTTTGCAAAAGGTTGTACTGTTAGTACGTCTTTGTAAGTCACATCACCGGCTTCAATTGAATCACGTACACCACCAGAGTTCATCACAGCGAAGTCTGCTTTTGCACGCTCCATGTGAGACGTTGCAATCAAACGACCTAGGTTAGTCTGTTGGAAACGAACAACGTTACGGTCGCCTTCAAGCTTGCCATTAGTTTCAGCAATTTGAACTTCTAGCTGTGCTTGACCTTGCTCTTGGAAAGGTCGTAGGAATTCAAGTAACTCTGGGTCTTGTGCGATTTCATCTTGAATAAGAACACGTTGCTTCTTACCGTCGATCTTAACTTTCTTTTTAAGGTTAACTGGAATCAGATCGTAGCTCACCATCTCTAGTTCGCCGTTACGGAATTCGTAATCAGCACGGCCTACGTACTTGCCCCACTCATGAGCTTGAACGATGTAAGTACCGTTCTGTACGTCAGGCTTACACTCATCACCCGGCTTGAAGTTTTTCTTCGCTACGTTAGGGCCTTCCATACATACGGGCTCTTGAGAGTGACCACCAACGATCATGTCTAGATCGCCTTCGTTTAGGTAACGAGCGAGTGCTACATCACCCGGAGCGTTAACACCACGTTGACCATTTTCGTAGTGACCCATGTGAGTCACAGCAAAGATTAGATCCGGTTTTTCTGTTTCTTTAAGTTCAGCGATTAGCTTCTTCGCTTCTTCTTTAGGGTCACGGAAATCGATGCCTGCGATAAATTCAGGGTTACCAATCTTTTGGGTATCTTCAGTTGTTAAACCAATAACCGCAATCTTGATGCCTTGCTTTTCAAACATTTCGTACGCTTGGAATTTACGTTCGCCTGTCGCTTTATCGTAGATGTTTGCAGATAACATTGGGAAGTTAGCCCAGTCGATCTGCTTTTGTAGTACGTCTAAAGAGTTATCAAACTCGTGGTTACCCAATGCCATTGCATCGTAACCAATTTTGTTCATACCTTTAAAATCAGGTTCTGCGTCCTGAAGGTCTGACTCTGGAACACCCGTGTTGATGTCACCGCCAGATAGAAGCAACACGCTACCGCCTTCTGCTTCAACTTCTGAACGAAGTTGGTCAACAAGCGTTTTACGCGCAGACATGCCGTATTCGCCGTATTTATTCTGCCAGAAACGACCATGGTTATCGTTTGTGTGAAGAATCGTTAGCTTGTAAGTTTCGTCTTGGTTCCAATCATGAGCTGATTGAGACGCACACCCAGCTAAAGTAGCTAGGATTGCAGCACTTAGTGCTGTCTTTAGAATAAGGCGTTGCTTCATTGTCATACCTTTGAACTTTTTAGGGGAATCCACTGCTTTTTATAATCTATTGCGACCCCTTTCCTGGAGTTCGAACAATAAGACTTCAACATGACTAATCTTAAATTAACATTCTAGATGTAACACGACGATTTCATATTTATGTCGAATTGGTCACGCATAGATCAACAGTTAAGTGTAACAAAATTATGAGATTACACTCAAACTTCCCCTGCATCACAGGCAATCGTTTACTTATAAAGTGTGATGAACATCAGTAATTTACTGTAAACAGGACAGACCTCACACACTCATGGTTATTTCTTAGGGAGTCAAAGATTCTGTTAACAAGGGTTTAATCATCTAGCGCTAATTAGCGCTCAAAAGAACAGATAAGCGCACAACGAAACGAACTGATACCCAGATAAACAAAAACGCCCAACTCTTAGAGTTGGGCGTTTATTTGATATCGTTAAATAACCACTTTAACTAATTTACATTAGCGAGTTATTTAACATCAGCTTCAGCTACTTAATATCGATGTGCTCAAAGCCTTTGATAAGGTCATCCAGTGCTTTCATCTGCTTCAAGAACGGCTCTAGTTTGTCTAGAGGTAGCGCAGATGGGCCATCACAGCGAGCTTGGTCTGGGTTAGGGTGAGCTTCAATGAACAGACCCGCAATACCTGTCGCAAGACCCGCTTTAGCAAGCTCAACCGTTTGCTCACGACGGCCGCCAGATGCAGCACCTGATGGGTCACGCATTTGTAGAGAGTGCGTCACATCGAAGATGATTGGGCTACCGTTTGAAGACTTCTTCATTACGCCAAAGCCAAGCATATCAACTACTAGGTTGTCGTAACCCATGCAAGCGCCACGCTCACAAAGGATGATGTTGTCGTTACCACACTCAGCGAACTTATCAACGATGTTGCCAACTTGGTTCGGGCTCATGAACTGAGGCTTCTTCACGTTGATTACTGCGCCAGTCTTAGCCATTGCTTCAACAAGATCAGTTTGACGAGCTAAGAATGCAGGTAGTTGGATCACATCAACCACATCCGCAACAGGCTGAGCTTGGGCTTCTGTGTGAATATCAGTAATGATCTTCACGCCGAAAGTGTCTTTCAGCTCTTGGAAGATTTTAAGACCTTCTTCCATGCCTGGACCACGGTATGAATGAACTGAGCTTCGATTCGCTTTATCGAAAGACGCCTTAAATACGTAAGGGATGCCCAGCTTCTCTGTTACTTTTACATAGTGCTCACAGATCTGCATAGCGAGATCGCGAGATTCAAGAACGTTCATGCCTGCAAATAGCGTAAATGGCTTGTCGTTAGCAATTGGCATATCGCCAATATGAACTGTTTTCTGTTCCATCATATTCTCTCTAAATAATTATTAATTAGTGAACAACCACTGTCTTTTCGTTCATGACGTTCACTTGAGATTTCAGTAACTCAGATGCAGGGTCATCTGGGCATTGGTCGATAAAGTATTGATAATCCGTTGCAGCCACTTGATGACAGTCTAGCTGCTGATAGATAAAACCGCGGTCACGGATTTCATACGGGTCATCCGGCACAAACGTTAACGCCAGATCGGTACACTTCAATGCAAGTGTATAACGCTCTTCTCGCAGCAGTGCACTCTTGAGCAGAGCTAACCACTTACCAATAATTGTTGGATGGTCGGCGACTTCCAAGTGCTCAGGTTTCACCTTAGCTAATGGGCCATCATGCCCAATTAACCATGCTCGCAACGTTTGTTCGCCAACGTACTCACCGTTATAAGGGTTAATGTAGGCCGCAGCTTGCCCGTACCAGCTTACTTTAAGTAAGAATTGAGTCGGGAAAGAGACGCCCTCTACAGGAAAGCCTAGCTTGCGACCTAGAAAAAGAAAGATCGCCCCCAGACTCACTGGAATGCCTTTCTTTCTCTCAAGCACTTTATCAATGAATGCGTTTTCTGAAGAGAAGTACGCGTCCTTATCGCCAGCAAAACCCCACTCGTAGAAGAATAGTCGAATAAAAGACTCAAACTTCTGCTGTTCGTCGGTTTCATGAACCAAAGCAAACTCAGCTTCTTTAAACAATCTTGCCAGCTCTTGCTCAGCCCAACTGTCTTGGGTTTCTGGGTTAATCGCTTTATTTAAGATCAATGCACCTTCAGCTAATTCTAGCTGGTCAAAGTCTTCATCAAAAAATTCGTACATAGATAGTTAACCGAAAATAAGGAGATAATTAACCGAAAAATGTTGGCGTCTTGGTCATTGCGATTTTGCCTGCCATTGCTAACCAGCCAAGTGCACCGAAGAAAGAGAAAACTCTCAATAGCTTGTTCTTACCTAGCTTAAGTGCAAAGAAGCCCAATGCAATGTAAGCCATAACACAGGTTAGTTTTTCAGTTAACCATGGTGCTGCAGGTGTAAATGGAATAAAGCCGGTGATAAAAATCAAACCAATACCCGATAGCAGTAGCAACGAATCATTGATATGAGGAAAACGCTGCAAGAAAGGATGCTTAAGCTTTGGAGAGTTAGCCATCATAAGAGCGAAACGAACCGAAAGAAGTAGCGCGCTTATCGCAATCGTTAATAGGTGAAAATGTTTTAAACCTTCGTACATGGTATTCCTTTATATTTTTATATGTGCTTCATTAACACGAGCCACACAATACCCGTTAATGCTCTGTATTTCTGCGTTAAATGCATCATCGGGTGAAATGTATTGTCGAGTTAAAGGTATCAATTTAGCAAGTTCATCATCTATTGCTCACAAGACGATTAACCGCAGCCGATGGACAGTCACTATCTATGAACAGTCACTAACTATGAACAGTAACGACCCAATGTCACTCGGTCATTACCACCGTAATCTTTCTCTGTGACAACATCGAGATAACCGAGCGCCTGCATTATCTCACGCACCGCCAAGCCTTGGTCGTAACCGTGTTCAAACGCCAACCAGCCTTCATTTTCCAAAAAGCCACGTGCATTTTCAGAAATATAGCGAATGTCAGCCAGTCCTTTCTCTTCAGCAACCAATGCGGTAATTGGCTCAAAACGCACATCCCCTTGAGATAAATGAGGATCATCTTTCTCAATATAAGGTGGGTTAGAGACAATCAGAGAGAACTTCACAGCTTCTTCAGAGCTCAAAGGCTCAAACCAACTGCCATGTAAAAACGTAGCGTTGGTGATGTTTAAGCGCTTCGCATTTTCTGTCGCCAGCTGCTGCGCTTCAGGGCGAAGATCAATACCCGTTACCTGTCGGTTCGGCATCTCTGACGCCAATGCTAACGCGATAGCACCTGTACCTGTCCCTAAATCTAGAATCGCACCTTGCTTGCCGTAAGTTTTATCCAAAGCCACCTCAACCAAACGCTCAGTATCTGGGCGTGGAATTAAGGTAGAAGGAGAAACTTTTAACGGCAGTGACCAAAACTCACGCTCACCGATAATATAAGCCACAGGCTCACCAGTTAAGCGACGTTTTAGAAGGGCATTGAATTCAGACTCTTGCTCTGAGGTGAGATGCTTCTCAGGCCAAGTCAGTAGGTAAGATCTTGGTTTATCTAAGGCGTGACAAAGCAGTACCGCTGCATCAATAGAGGGTGATGTGTTATCACCCTCTTGAAGCTTTACGATTGCTGCTTTTAAAGCACTTTCAACCGTATATGCTGACTGCATACAGGTTAGTTGTTCTCTGCAAGTGCAGCAAGCTGATCGGCTTGGTGCTCTTGAAGTACAGGATCAAGCAAGCTTTGCATGTCACCTTCAAGTACTTCGTTAAGACGGTAGATAGTAAGGTTGATACGGTGATCCGAAACACGACCTTGTGGGTAGTTGTACGTACGAATACGGTCACTACGGTCACCAGAACCTAATAGGTTACGACGTGTATCAGAAACCGCTGCCGCGCGGCGCTCTTCTTCTGCTTGAACAATACGAGCAGCAAGAACAGCCATCGCTTTCGCTTTGTTTTTATGCTGAGAACGCTCGTCCTGACACTCTACTACTGTACCCGTTGGTAAGTGAGTAATACGGATTGCTGAATCCGTGGTGTTAACGTGCTGACCACCCGCGCCTGATGCACGGAAAGTATCAATTTTAAGATCGCCCGCTTTGATTTCAGGCAGATCAGCTTCTGGGATCTCAGGCATAACTGCAACTGTACATGCTGACGTGTGAACACGGCCTTGAGATTCAGTTTCAGGTACACGTTGTACACGGTGACCGCCCGACTCAAACTTCATGGTGCCGTAAACAGCATCGCCGCTTACCTTAGCGATCATCTCTTTGTAGCCGCCTTGTTCAGAAGCATTGCTGCTCATGATTTCAACGCGCCAACCTTTCTTCTCAGCAAACTTAGAGTACATACGGAACAGGTTGCCCGCGAAGATACCCGCTTCATCACCACCCGCGCCTGCACGGATTTCAAGGAAACAGTTGCGCTCATCGTTTGGATCTTTTGGAATCAGAAGAATCTGTAGCTCATCAGTCAAACGTTCAATCGCCGCTTTTGCGTCTTTGATTTCGTCTTGAGCCATTTCACGCATTTCAGCGTCATCTTCGTTCGCCATCTCTTCAGCAGCTTCTAAATCTTCTTGAGCTTGCTGGTATGACTGGAAGCAAGCCGTTACTTCTTCTAGTTGAGAGTACTCTTTAGAAAGTGCACGGAATTTGTCTTGATTCCCGATTACATCTGGATCACCAAGTAGATGTTGAACTTCTTCATAGCGTTCAACAAGTGTTTCAAGCTTTACTAGAATCGAGGCTTTCATAATGTCTTATTCTGTTGGAGGTCTAATATTATTGAGGGTTTTCTAAGCCCAAACTCTGTCTAATGACCATTAATTTTGCAGGTTCTCCTTGCTCTGCTGCACTTTGAAGTGCGCGCGTTGGAGCATGGATCAATTTGTTTGTGAGCTTATTGCTTAGCTCAAGTAAGACTTTTTCAGGGTCACCGCCAGCGGCAAGTGATTGTAAACTCTTACTTAATAATTCTTCTCGGATTTCGTTGGCCGATTTACGGTAGTCACGAATACTGTCTACTGCTTGCAGTGAACGCATCCAACTCATGAATGCCGCACTTTCTTCGCTAACTATTGCTTCCGCTTGAATCGCTTCCACTTTGCGTTGTTCAATGTTGCCATCAACAATCGACTGCAGATCATCCACAGAATAAAGGTAGGCGTCGTTTAATTCGCCGACCTGAGATTCCACATCACGCGGAACCGCAATATCAACCAATAACATAGGTTGATGTTTTCTCGTCTTCAGCGCGGTCTCTACCATACCCTTACCTATAATCGGTAACGGACTGGCGGTTGAGCTGATCACGATATCCGCTCGATGCAGATGATCAGGGATCTCATTTAGGCTGATCACTTCAGCACCAAACTCTTCAGCCAGCCCTAAAGCACGCTCACGAGTTCGGTTAGCCACTATCATCTTGGTACAGCCATTTGCTGAAAGATGCTTAGCCACCAACTCAATCGTTTCACCCGCCCCCACCAATAACACGGTTGAATCGGCAATCGATTCAAATATGTGCTTGGCTAACGTACAAGCTGCGTAAGCAACCGAAACCGCGCTTCCGCCGATCTCCGTTTCAGTTCGAACACGCTTCGCGACAGAGAATGATTTCTGGAACAGTTTTTCCATTGAAGCATCAACAGATTTGTTCTCTCGCGAGTCTGTATAAGCTTGCTTCACCTGACCTAAGATCTGTGGCTCGCCCAATACTAAAGAGTCCAAACCACAAGCTACACGCATTAAATGTTTAATCGCAGCCTGCTCTTCATGGATATAAAGGCTTGGTTTTAGCTCTTCAGGGCTAACTTGATGGAAAACTGACAACCAATCGATCAACTTGTTTTTTGCCACGCCTTTGACGTCACAATACACTTCAGTTCGATTACAGGTAGAAAGTATGACACTTCCATTTACGTGTGCATTTGCGTTAAGTTGCTTGAGTGCCTCAGATAATTTATCTGGACCAAAAGCGACTTTTTCTCGCAATTCAACCGACGCTGTATTGTGATTGATACCTACGGCAAGCAAAGACATGTATCAGAAGTTCTCGATCAGGGAATGGAAACAAGGGGCGAATTTTACTTGATGCATGGCTCTATTTAAAGAGCAAGCGGGATTTGTTTTCCTGACTTCGTGAATTCAATGCTATAGTTGAAGCGTTTTTTAGATAAATTTGAACAAGTTGTGAGCAAATATGAGCAAGCTTCTCAAAATCACGTCTCTTATTTTTATGACCATAATTATGGTGGGTTGCTCGTCTATCCCAGAACAACCAACCAGCGTCGAGTGGCAAAGTCACCAAGATCGGCTTTTACAGATAGAAAACTATCAAGCGTCAGGCAAGCTCGCTTACATTTCCCCAGAGCAACGCCAAAGCCTCAATTTCATTTGGAAGCACTCTCCAAATAAAAGTCAATTAAGGCTTACGACGTTTCTCGGTCAAACCGCATTGAACCTAACCATTGATCCATCGGGTGCAAAAGTCGTGACCTATGATGACCAAATCTTTACTCATGCGAGTGCTTCAATCTTGGTTGAGCAGCTGACAGGCTTACAGATCCCCATTGATCATCTACCACAATGGTTCCTTGGCATTCCAGACCAAGCCGATTCCTATCAACTCAACAGCACCAACACGCTTGAATCTCTGTCCAAACAAGTCAGCAGTCAATTATGGACACTGAATTTTGCTAACTATCGCAATACAGAGATGCCGAGTAAGCAACTATCGAATGAAGACAACGCAAAAGTAGAGACAATCCCACTCCCTACTCGATTGTCATTCAAGCAAAACGAGAACAAAATCAACATTGTAGTTTCGAAGTGGACACTGAAAAAATGATAACAACGCCAACCCATTGGCCCTCTCCGGCTAAACTGAATTTATTTCTCTATATCACTGGTCGACGTGACAATGGCTATCACGAACTTCAAACCTTATTTCAGTTTGTCGATTTTGGTGATGAACTGACGGTCACTGCAAATAAAAAAACAAGTGCGATCACAATAAGCCCTGCAATTCCGGGCGTTGCTACAGAAGACAACCTTATTTGGAAAGCGGCTACGGCCCTTCAACAATACACATCGACCTCTTTCGGTGCGGATATTGAACTCAAGAAAGTGCTGCCTATGGGTGGTGGTATTGGTGGAGGCTCTTCAAACGCAGCAACCGTGTTGGTCGCCCTGAATTATTTATGGCAACTCAACCTCTCGGATGATCAGCTCGCTAAGATCGGTTTGAAGCTTGGTGCTGACGTTCCTGTCTTCGTTCGAGGCTACGCCGCCTTTGCTGAAGGCGTTGGAGAACAGCTACAGCCAGCTAATCCGGATGAGAAATGGTATCTTGTGGTTAAACCTCAAGTGAGCATAGCAACTGTAGACATATTCACACATTCAGAATTAACTCGAAACACGCCAAAGCGAGCGCTATCAACGCTTCTAGAGCAAGAATACGTAAACGATTGCGAAAAAATTGTGCGAATGCTGTACCCAGAGGTTGATAAGCAACTTTCATGGCTGCTACAATACGCGCCGTCGAGATTGACTGGCACAGGTTCGTGCGTTTTTGCTGAATTTAACAGCGAAAAAGACGCCGAATTGGTGCGAGAACAACTGCCTGACACAGTTTCCGCTTTCGTAGCGAAAGGAAGAAACATTTCTCCTTTAAAAGAAACTCTGGCTGAATACCAATCAGCCCACCCACAATCTATTTAAAACTGGACGCAACCCGAGGTTTCCACCGTGCCTGATATGAAGCTATTTGCTGGTAACGCAACACCTGAACTAGCCCAACGTATTGCTGATCGTCTATACATCTCTCTTGGCGATGCTACTGTAGACCGTTTTTCTGATGGCGAAGTCGCTGTTCAAATCAATGAAAACGTTCGTGGTAGCGATGTATTCCTGATTCAATCAACTTGTGCACCAACCAATGACAACCTTATGGAATTGGTGGTAATGATTGACGCAATGCGCCGTGCTTCTGCTGGCCGTATTACTGCTGTAATCCCTTACTTCGGTTATGCCCGTCAAGATCGTCGTGTACGTTCTGCTCGTGTGCCAATTACTGCAAAAGTTGTTGCAGATTTCCTTTCTAACGTTGGCGTTGACCGCGTTCTTACTATCGACCTACACGCAGAGCAAATCCAAGGCTTCTTCGATGTACCAGTTGATAACATCTTCGGTACTCCAGTTCTTCTAGAAGACATGGCTAACCGTGGCCTAGAAAACCCAGTTGTGGTTTCTCCAGATCTTGGTGGTGTTGTACGTGCTCGTGCAACGGCTAAAGCGCTAGGTGATGTTGACATCGCTATCGTTGATAAGCGTCGTCCACGTGCTAACGTTTCTGAAGTAATGAACCTAATCGGTGATGTTGAAGGCCGTGACTGTGTTATCGTTGATGACATGATCGATACAGGTGGCACACTATGTAAAGCAGCTGAAGCACTTAAAGAGCGCGGTGCTAAGCGTGTATTCGCTTACGCAACTCACGCTGTTTTCTCTGGTACTGCTGCGAACAACATCAAGAACTCTGTTCTAGACCAAGTTATCGTAACGGATTCTATCTCTCTATCTCCAGAGATGGCTGCGACTGGTAAAGTGACAACACTTAGCCTTTCTCGCATGCTTGCTGAAGCGATTCGTCGTATCAGCAACGAAGAATCAATCTCAGCGATGTTCAACTAATCAGAGCTCAATAGCTTTGTTTTAGAAACACGTGAGAGAAAAACATTAAGCACTTCATTCAATGAAGTGCTTTTTTTATGTCTGAGTAATATTGCCCTACTAGTTATCACAAACAGGAATAATCGCGCAGCTATCAGCTAGCTCGCACCTTTTTCATAAACTGTGATATCATACGGCGCTTTTTGAAATCCCAAGAGAGATCCATACCTTGAGCCAACAAATAAAACTTCTCGTTGGACTGGCTAATCCAGGTCCAGAATACGCCAAAACTCGCCACAATGCGGGTGCTTGGGTAGTTGAAGAATTAGCGCGTGTACATAACGTGACACTAAAGAACGAACCAAAGTTCTTTGGCCTAACGGGTCGTATCATGGTTCACGGTGAAGATCTTCGTTTGCTGATCCCAACTACTTTTATGAACTTGTCAGGCAAAGCAGTTGCAGCCTTAGCAAAGTTCTACCAAATTAAACCTGAAGAGATCATGGTCGCTCACGACGAGTTAGATCTGCCTCCTGGTATTGGAAAGTTTAAAAAAGGTGGTGGTCATGGTGGACATAATGGTCTGAAAGACATCATCAGCAAACAGGGTAACAATAAAGAATTCTATCGTCTTAGATTAGGCATTGGCCATCCAGGACACAAAGATAAAGTTGCAGGTTATGTATTAGGCAAAGCTCCTCAAAAAGAGCAAGAGTGTATCGAGGCCGTCGTTGACGAATCGGTTCGCAGCCTAGACATCTTATTGAAAGATGGCCTACCAAAAGCACAAAATCGCTTACATACGTTCAAAGCAGAATAAGGTTTATATCATGGGTTTTAAATGTGGCATCGTTGGTCTACCAAACGTTGGTAAGTCAACTCTGTTTAACGCACTGACTAAAGCAGGCATCGAAGCAGCAAACTTTCCATTTTGTACGATCGAACCAAACACAGGTATCGTTCCGGTTCCAGATCTACGCTTAGATGCATTAGCAAAAATTGTTAATCCACAGAAGATCCTTCCAACGACAATGGAATTCGTAGATATCGCGGGCCTAGTAGCTGGCGCATCTAAAGGTGAAGGTCTTGGTAACAAATTCCTAGCTAACATCCGTGAAACTGACGCTATCGGTCACGTTGTGCGCTGCTTTGAAAATGAAAACATTGTTCACGTTGCTGGCAAAGTATCTCCAATCGAAGATATCGAAGTGATCAACCTTGAACTTGCACTGGCTGACTTAGACAGTTGTGAGCGTGCAATTCAACGTAACGCGAAGAAAGCAAAAGGCGGCGACAAAGACGCTAAATTCGAAATCACTGTACTAGAAAAGCTACTTCCAGTTCTAACAGAAGGTGGGATGGCGCGTACTGTTGAACTTGGCAAAGAAGAAGCGGCAGCAATCGGCTACCTAAACTTCCTAACGCTTAAGCCAACAATGTACATCGCAAACGTTGCAGAAGATGGTTTTGAAAATAACCCATACCTAGACGCTGTTCGTGAATACGCTGAAAACGAAAACAACGTAGTTGTTGCTGTTTGTGCAGCAATCGAATCTGAGCTTTCTGAACTTGACGACGAAGATCGCGAAGAGTTCCTAGCGGATATGGGTATCGAAGAGCCAGGTCTTAACCGAGTGATCCGCTCTGGTTACGAACTACTGACTCTTCAAACTTACTTCACAGCTGGCGTTAAAGAAGTTCGTGCTTGGACAATCCCTGTAGGTGCAACTGCGCCACAAGCAGCGGGTAAGATCCACACAGACTTCGAGAAAGGTTTCATCCGTGCTGAAGTTGTTGGATTTGATCACTTCATCGAATTTAACGGTGAGAGCGGAGCGAAAGACGCAGGTAAATGGCGCCTTGAAGGTAAAGAATACATTGTTAAAGATGGTGACGTTGTTCACTTCCGCTTCAACGTATAATTCTGATTAAACATCTAGAAAAAAGGCCAGTGAATTCACTGGCCTTTTTGTTTTTCCCCTTTCTAAATTGCCCCTCATCAGAAACTTAACTTCCTATATATATCGCCTTTTTGACCTGTTTTTTGTCGACAAATACGCCTCTTTGCCTAAAAAGAAACCGAACAGATGTTTATTCGCGATTTATTCAAAAAAAAAGTTGACGGGTTTCGCTCAACTACGCATAATGCGCCCCGTTCACAACGAAGCGGCAACGTCTCGAAATGAACGACAATTTGGAAATGGCTACTTAGCTCAGTTGGTTAGAGCACATCACTCATAATGATGGGGTCGCAGGTTCAAATCCCGCAGTAGCCACCATTTCCTAAGCACTCTGTTTGTTATTAAATACATGTTTATTAACGACAAGAGTTTTTAGGAAAGTAAAGCGGTCGTGGCGGAATTGGTAGACGCACCAGATTTAGGTTCTGGCGCCGAGAGGTGTGAGAGTTCAAGTCTCTCCGACCGCACCATTATTTAGATATCTTAAGTGATATCATTGTTGGGCTATCGCCAAGCGGTAAGGCACTGGCTTTTGATGCCAGCATTCCCTGGTTCGAATCCAGGTAGCCCAGCCACTATTTAAAGTGTAATTATCTTTAAAAAGATAATGGCATTGGAAGCGAGATTATATTATATTACTTCGCTCTCAGATGGCTACTTAGCTCAGTTGGTTAGAGCACATCACTCATAATGATGGGGTCGCAGGTTCAAATCCCGCAGTAGCCACCATTCTTTCTTTATGAAAGAAGAACAAACAACGTTATATTGAATCACCAATGTCGATATAACTATACTCTTCGCTAGAGTAAAAGCTTTGCTGCGGTCGTGGCGGA
>NZ_MCSD01000016.1:0-40212 GCF_002872555.1 Vibrio sp. 10N.286.55.E10 | reverse complement strand
TCTCTCCACCCCTGCCATATCAAAGCCTCAGCAGAAATGCTGGGGCTTTTTTATATCTGTTGCTTCTACTAAGCAATGTTGTGAGCAGAATCGCCAGCCCGGTCAAATCTCCGGAGTGCCGGCCCAGTCCACCCCTGCCATATTTAAAGCTCCATCAGAAATGCTGGAGCCTTTTTGCTTTCTGTTTGTTCGATTTTTTTTGTCGACAATTCCTATCTTTAACAGAACCTAGCCTGAAAAGTGTAAGTGCTTACTTATCTCAGCTTCTTTTATAAACAATCGACAGCACAAACCATACTTCTTTATGAGAATTATTCTCAATATTTTGTTACATTTTGGTCGTTATTACTAAAAGGCAACAAATATGGATATTTCCCGTCGTAAGTTTATTCAATCATCTCTCGCTATATCTGCACTAACCGTCCTACCAGCTTGCTCAATGAAGCGGTCTGTTGATGAGCAAGGAAAGTTCGTTTATGACTTAACAGCTGAGCCTTCAACCGCTGAGTTGGTGAAGGGATTTAGTACTAATGTTTTAGCCTTTAATGGACAGACTCCAGCGCCGATTATTCGCTGTCGACAAGGCGAAAAGGTAACGATTCGATTTACCAACAAGCTATTAGAACCGACCACAATTCATTGGCATGGCCTGAGAATTCCGATTGAAATGGACGGGGTTCCTTTCTTAAGTCAGCCTCCGATTATGCCCGGTGAAACGTTTGTCTATGAGTTCACGCCACCAGATGCGGGTACATTCTGGTATCACCCACACATGAACAGTGTTAAGCAACTTGGTATGGGCTTGGTCGGGCTTATTATTGTCGAAGAGAGTGCGGCAGTTCAGTTCGATGAAGAGCATGCTCTGATGCTTAAACATTGGCATATCGACAAACAAGGTCAGTGGAAAGACTTAATGATCCCTCGCCTCAGCGCTCGTATGGGCACGCCGGGAGAGTGGAGTAGCGTTAATGGAGTACATGAACCTATCTATCAATTGAAGCAGCATGCAACGACTAGGCTGCGTATCGCTAATGTTGATAACACGATTACCTATCCTATAGCCATTGAGGGGGCTGAGGCATGGGTCATTGCTATTGATGGTAACCCTGTAAAGACACCTTATAAGCTGACTCAACACAAGATTGGCCCAGGTATGCGTGTCGATCTCGGGCTGATTGCTCCCAAGGCGGGGGAGCGAGTGAGTGTCCTTCAAATGAAAGGGCGTTTTCCTTTTTCCTTGTGTGAGTTTGAGGCTGTTGATTCAACGTTAATCGAAGGCCAAACACTTCCTTTATTGCCCCTCAATCCTGTGCCTAACTTAAACCTCGCTAATGCAGAAGAAATCGATTTTGTGTTTGAGTGGGAAGGGGCGGTATCACCGGTATCTAAAGATGGGAAGTCGATGCCTAAGTTTTGGCTTACGAATAAACGTGCGTGGGAGGGAATGAGTAAAGACAGTGTTCCAGACCCGTTGGCGACTTTGGAGTTAGGTAAAACTTATATATTCGACCTCAAGAACGTCACTCAGTACCATCACCCAATTCATATTCATGGTCATACATTCACTGTATTGGAACTTGATGGTAAAAAAATAGAAGAGCCCTTCCATACCGATACTGTGTTACTTGGAAAAAACGGCCGTGCTAAAGCTGCATTTGTTGCCGACAACCCTGGCCGCTGGATGTATCACTGTCATGTTATCGAACACATGAAAACGGGTTTGATGGGATATATTGAAGTTAAGTGACACCTGTAACGTTTAATATTTGCGCATGCATTCTTAGTTTCTACCCTCGCTTTTATCGGCGTTAAAGCTAGAATATAGGGATTATTGTTTGGGAGGATTCATGGGTCAGTTATCTATTCTAGGTTTTATTGCCATCGGTGGCGCGTTTGGTGCTTGTTCACGTTACTTGATTTCAGAGTTATGCGTTGTGATGTTAGGGCGTGGTTTTCCTTACGGTACGCTGACTGTTAACGTAATTGGCTCTTTGATTATGGGATTGCTCATCGCCGCGTTTGAAAATGAGATGGTCGCGACGGAGCCATGGAGACAAATTATTGGTCTTGGTTTCCTTGGAGCCCTGACAACATTTTCTACGTTTTCGATGGATAACGTGCTTCTTATGCAGCAGGGCGCGTTCTTCAAGATGGGACTCAATGTACTGCTCAATGTGGTTCTCAGTATTTCAGCCGCATGGATCGGCTTCCAACTTTTGATAAAGTCTTAAAACTTTCTTACGATTTGTTAACAACTCGGCTTGGTTTATCCAAGCCGTTTTTATATACTCGATCGTACTTGTCGGAGTGCCATATGGCTGAGACCGTTAACTCGGGATCCGTTGAACCTGATCAGGCTAATACCTGCGAAGGGAACAAGAGTAGATATCTAACTAGAATCCTTCTAGAGATCTATCTCCAGATCACAACTGTATTTCTTACCGTGATCCCTCTTGTAGCATCTTATCCGTCAAGCATTTTTATCCCTATAAATAATGGCTAAAAGCCAAGGAAAAATGCTATGTCGAGTCGTAAACAAGCAAGACTGGAAGCGAAGAATTTCATTGATTCTTTATCCGTACAACCTTATCCAAATTCAAAAAAAGCTTACATCCAAGGATCTCGAGAGGACATTCAAGTCCCTGTACGAGAAATTTCACTCGCAGATAGCCTTGTTGGTGGTACCAAAAAAGAGCCTGTATTCGAACCTAATGAGCCTATTCATGTCTACGACACCTCCGGTGTTTATACCGATCCTACGCATGAAATAGACCTTTATAGCGGCCTTCCTAAGTTGCGAGAGCAATGGATTGAAGAGCGTGGTGATACGGAATTGCTTGATGATGTAAGCTCTGTTTACACCAAAGAACGTTTAGAAGATGAAACCCTAGACGACCTTCGTTACGGAAACCTGCCTCGAATTCGTCGCGCGACTGGCGACCAATGTGTTACTCAGCTGCACTATGCTCGTCAGGGTATTATCACACCTGAAATGGAGTACATTGCCATACGTGAGAACATGGGACGTCAGAAGTTCGCTGATGAGCAGCTTAACCATCAACACCCTGGCCATAACTTTGGTGCAAACCTGCCGAAAGAAATCACTCCTGAGTTCGTGCGTAAAGAGGTTGCTGAAGGTCGAGCTATTATCCCTTCAAACATCAACCACCCAGAATCAGAACCGATGATTATTGGTCGAAACTTCTTAGTGAAGGTGAACGCTAATATCGGTAACTCTTCAGTAAGCTCTTCGATTGAAGAAGAAGTTGAGAAGCTAGTCTGGTCGACTCGCTGGGGTGGCGATACCGTGATGGACCTTTCCACCGGCCGTAATATCCACGAGACTCGCGAATGGATCCTACGTAATAGCCCTGTACCAATTGGTACGGTTCCTATGTATCAGGCGCTTGAAAAAGTGAATGGCGTTGCGGAAGACCTTAACTGGGAAGTAATGCGTGATACCTTGATTGAACAAGCAGAGCAGGGTGTTGATTACTTCACTATCCACGCAGGTTTACTGCTTCGTTACGTACCAATGACCGCTAAGCGTGTGACTGGTATTGTCTCTCGTGGCGGTTCCATCATCGCGAAATGGTGTCTTGCTCATCACCAAGAAAGTTTCCTTTATACCCACTTCCGTGAGATCTGTGAGATCTGTGCGAAGTACGATGTTGCTCTGTCATTAGGTGACGGTTTACGCCCGGGCTCAATTGCAGATGCTAATGATGAGGCTCAATTCTCGGAGTTACGTACTCTAGGTGAGTTGACTAAAGTGGCTTGGGAATATGACGTTCAGGTGATCATTGAAGGCCCTGGACATGTACCAATGCACCTGATTAAAGAGAATATGGACGAGCAGTTAGAGCACTGCCATGAAGCGCCTTTCTATACATTAGGCCCGCTGACTACAGATATCGCACCGGGTTATGACCACATTACCTCTGGAATTGGCGCGGCGATGATTGGTTGGTACGGTTGTGCGATGCTTTGTTATGTAACGCCTAAAGAGCATTTAGGCTTACCAAACAAAGAAGATGTGAAGACCGGCTTAATTACTTACAAGCTGGCAGCACATGCTGCGGATTTGGCAAAAGGACATCCAGGCGCACAAATCCGAGATAATGCATTATCTAAAGCACGTTTTGAATTCCGTTGGGAAGACCAATTTAATCTAGCTTTAGATCCGGAAACAGCCCGTTCTTTCCATGATGAAACTCTGCCACAAGAATCCGGTAAGGTTGCTCACTTCTGCTCAATGTGTGGACCTAAATTCTGCTCGATGAAGATCTCTCAGGAAGTCCGAGAGTATGCGAAAGATACAGAACAAGTAGCCGCGGATCAGGCTATTGAGATTAGGATGCTAGATAACCCGTTGGAAGGGATGCGTCAGAAATCACAAGAGTTCCGTGATACTGGGTCTGAACTTTACCACCCTGCAATAGGTGCAAAAGAAGCTCAATTAGAGGAATAGTGACAGTGAAGATACTCATCCCATCTCAAAATATTGAGTTAACGGGAGAGGTGCAGAACTGTCTATTGGTTGCTAAGCGACAAGGCTTGGCAACCGATGCAGTTGAGTTGGGTGTAAGCCCAACTCAATACTTCTCTATCGTTGACACTCAGCAGGCGTTATCTATTGGCTTTGCTCATGATGTTGGTTCATTGGCGGAGTGTCAGTTAGCGGAACTGAACCATGTTGTTGATTACAGTAATTCAGTTGCGTTAACCGATGTTTGTGCTGCTTTGACTCAAGCTTCGAACACCGTCTATATCGGAGTCTCCGATGATTCAGCTGTGTTAGATATCTGGTCACACTTAGATGCTAATCGTGTTATCAAGAGTGAAACTACAGCTCATCAAGAATTAGATAATCGTGGCCACTTTGCTTGGTTACTTACGTTATTAGCATTAGAGTTTCCATTGGAAGATGCGTTGGTTTTGGCTCGCGCTGCATCGAATGTTTCACGTGGAACATGGCCAGCACATTATCAAAGTTTTCCTATCCCTGTCCTTGAAGATGAACGACTGAATATAAGCGTTGGTTGGGCTAACCAAGGGACATCACTTTCTTTCCCTGAGTTGACTAAGAATAGCCTCGGCTTATACCCGGTGGTTGATGATGTCGAGTGGATAGACAGGTTGCTCAAGCTCGGGATTAATACCGTCCAGCTGCGTATTAAGAACCCTCAACAAGCCGATTTAGAACAACAAGTCGCGCGATCTATCGAACTTGGTCGAGAACATAACGCTCAGGTTTTCATTAACGATTACTGGCAGCTTGCGCTCAA
Source organism: Vibrio sp. 10N.286.55.E10 (assembly GCF_002872555.1). Classification (NCBI taxonomy): domain Bacteria; kingdom Pseudomonadati; phylum Pseudomonadota; class Gammaproteobacteria; order Vibrionales; family Vibrionaceae; genus Vibrio; species Vibrio sp. 10N.286.55.E10. The sequence continues at coordinate 34,924 of NZ_MCSD01000016.1, read as the reverse complement.
GCATGGCGCTTTTGGTGTACACCTGGGGCAAGAGGATATTGAAGAGTCAAATCTGTCCCAACTGAGCCAAGCGGGTATTAAGATCGGTCTGTCGACTCATGGTTATTATGGGTTGCTACGTATCGTCCAAATCAATCCAAGCTACATTGCACTAGGCCATATATTTCCGACCACGACGAAACAGATGCCATCAAAGCCTCAAGGCTTGGTGCGTTTATCTCTGTACCAACAACTAATTGATACCATCCCATACACAGAAGAACTTACTGGTTATCCGACGGTTGCTATTGGCGGTATTGACCAATCGACAGCTGCGCAGGTTTGGGAGTGTGGTGTATCGAGCTTAGCGGTTGTACGTGCGATTACGTTAGCCGAAGACCCCAAACAAGTGATTGAGTTCTTCGAAGTATTAATGGCTGACAGTTCTACAAGTGCTGCTAAAGAGATAACTCAGGAGCTAAGTCATGCTGAGTGATTTCGAATTCATTCGTTATCAACGCCAAATCGCATTGCCTGAGGTTGGTGAACAAGGACAACGAAATCTACTAAACGGTCATGTGTTGGTGATTGGTTGTGGTGGTTTGGGGAATGCTGCGGCTCTTTATCTAGCAGCGTCTGGCATCGGAAAAATCGTGTTGGTTGATGATGATTGTGTCGACTCATCCAATCTACAACGACAGGTCGCGTTCAAAGAAAGCGATCTTGGTACAGCTAAAGTCGATTCATTGAAACTACAACTGAGTGAGCTAAATGGTAGAAGCCAAGTTAGGACCATCAACAAGCGAATGGCCGAAAGCCAGTTAAAGCTTGAAGTGATGCTAGCTGATGTTGTGTTGGACTGTACCGACAACTTCGCCACACGCCAGCAAGTTAACCAAGCTTGTTTCAAAGCTAATACACCTTTGATATCAGGTTCTGCAATCGGCTGGAAAGGTCAATTTATTGTCTTTGATTATCAGAACCAGGAAGGGTGTTACCACTGCCTTTTCCCGTTCGACCACCATCCACAAACAACGCGCTGCGGTGATAGCGGCATCATTGGCCCAGTGGTTGGAACTATAGGCAACCTCCAGGCTCTCGCTGCTATTCAGCGCATTAGCAGTGGCGAGTTTAAAGTCGCGACGCATCAGCTAAAGCTGTTCGATGGCCAGGCCATGAACTGGCAAAGCCTAATGGTCACGCAAGATAGCGAATGTCCGGTTTGCAATACAGATGCGATCCAACACCTAGAAGAAGAAACACAATGAGCCAGATAACTATTTCTATAAACGAGCAACCAGAGCAGGTCGCGCAATCGTCGTCTCTTTCAGACATCATCCAAGCACTATCGCTACCTGATTTGGGATGTGTATTTGCTATCAATAATGCGGTTGTACCGCGTAGCCAGTGGCAACAAACCATCGTCAATGAAGGCGATTCTGTCTCTCTTTTTCAAGCTATTGCAGGGGGCTAACCATGTTAACCATCGCAGATAAAACATTCCAATCACGACTGTTCACTGGTACAGGCAAGTTCGCAAACAAGTATTTGATGACGAGTGCTATCGAAGCCTCAGGTTCGCAACTGGCAACCATGGCACTAAAGAGGGTCGATATTCGTTCTGAACAAGATTATATTTTACAGCCAATTATTGATGCTGGCGTTAATCTACTTCCAAATACCTCTGGTGCGAAGAACGCGAAGGATGCGATTTTCGCCGCACACTTGGCTCGTGAAGCACTAGGTACTAACTGGCTAAAACTTGAGATTCACCCGGACCCAAAGTACTTGATGCCTGACCCAATCGAGACACTTAACGCTGCTGAGCAGTTGGTGAAAGATGGCTTCGTTGTGTTGCCTTATTGCCATGCCGACCCTGTATTGTGTAAGCGCTTAGAAGAGGTTGGTTGTGCTGCGGTGATGCCACTCGGTGCACCGATTGGTTCTAATAAGGGAATCGCGTCAGCCGACTTCCTAGAGATCATTATCGACCAAGCTAATGTTCCTGTGATTGTTGATGCTGGCATTGGTGCTCCTTCACACGCGGCGCGTGCAATGGAAATGGGTGCTGACGCTGTGTTAGTGAATACGGCGATAGCTGCTTCTCAACAGCCAGTTGAAATGGCGATTGCTTTCAAGTTGGCAGTTGAAGCGGGTCGTATGGCTTACCTTGCTGGTCTCGCTGGTCAGGTATCTCACGCGGTTGCTTCCAGCCCGCTAACCTCATTCCTAGACGAGTAGTATTGCCATGACGTTTGTTGATCGATTTAAACAGCTCAACTGGGATGACATTGGTATGTCCATCTTCAGTAAAACGGCGGCGGATGTTGAACGTGCTCTGAGTAAACCTAAACGTGACTTAGAAGATTTTAAGGCTTTGATCTCTCCAGCGGCAGAACCTTACTTAGAGCAGATGGCACAACAATCGTTGGCGCTAACGCGTAAACGGTTCGGTAATACGATGTCGCTATATATTCCTTTGTACCTATCTAACTTGTGCGCGAATGCGTGTACCTATTGTGGTTTCTCGATGGAGAACCGCATCAAGCGTCGCACATTAACTTTGGATGAAATTGATGCCGAGAGCGCGGCCATCAAAAAGATGAAATTCGATAGTGTATTGTTGGTGACCGGTGAGCACGAAACCAAGGTTGGGATGAAATACTTCCGCGAGGTGCTGCCGAATATCAAAGCGCAATTTAACTACCTTGCGATGGAAGTGCAGCCGCTTGATCAAGACGACTACGCGGAGCTCAAAACGCTTGGCTTAGATGCTGTGATGGTTTACCAAGAAACCTATAGCCCAAGTACTTATGCTGAGCACCACTTGCGTGGCAACAAAATGGATTTTGAATACCGACTCGAAACGCCTGATCGTCTGGCAAAAGCGGGTATTGATAAGATAGGGGTTGGTGCTTTGATCGGCTTGGAAGACTGGCGTACCGATTGCTTCTTCGTGGCCGCTCACTTGGATTACTTAGAGCGAACTTACTGGCAAACGCGTTACTCGATTTCATTCCCACGCCTTCGTCCGTGTGAGGGTGGTTTGCAGCCTAAGTCGATTATGAGTGATAAGCAGTTAGTACAACTTATCTGTGCCTATCGATTATTAAACCCTGAAGTTGAGCTGTCTCTTTCGACTCGTGAGTCTGCAACGTTCCGCGATAACGTGTTGCCGTTAGGTATCACTAGCATGTCTGCCGCGTCAAAAACTCAACCTGGTGGTTATGCTTCGGGTGAGGAAGAGCTTGAACAGTTTGAGATAAGTGATGAACGAAGTGCGGCTGATGTTGAGGCTATGATTCGTAAACGCGGCTTCGACCCGGTGTGGCGCGATTGGCATAGCGCTTACTCAGGCTAATTAACATCTTGGCTGATGTTCCACGTGAAACATCAATGATGTGAAATCGACAAACAAAAACGGCTACCTAAGGGTAGCCGTTTTAATATCTAACTGAGGCAACTAGTTTTGGTTCAGTTACCTGCCTAGCAATGTATTAAGCGTGAGCAAGTGGTGTTGTTGATTGACGTAGCCATTCCAACGTATCACCTTCAACTAATGGGCTAACATCGTTCCATACTTTCTGGTGGTAATCGTTTAGCCATGCAAGCTCAGGTCGTGTCAGTAGATCGACGTTGATGTTGCGCTTATCAATAGGGCAACGTGTTAGCGATTCAAACGTTAGTACTGAGAAGTCACCTTGAGTAGGAAGCTCAACGACCAATTCTAGGTTCTCGATGCGGATACCAAACTCATCAGCACGGTAGTAACCCGGCTCGTTTGATAACACCATACCTTCAACAAGAGGTACGTCGATAAGCTTCTTAGAGATACTTTGCGGACCTTCATGAACACTTAGGAAATGACCAACACCGTGACCAGTACCATGATCGTAATCGAAGCCTTCTGCCCATAAGTGCTGACGCGCTAGGATATCAAGTTGGAAACCACGAGTACCTTGTGGGAAACGCGCACGTGCAATGCCTATGTGACCTTTAAGCGCTAATGTGAACTGCTGAATCATTTCGTCGCTTGGTTGGCCAATTGCGATAGTACGGGTGATGTCGGTTGTACCATCTAAGTACTGACCGCCTGAATCGACTAGGTACAGAGTATTCAGTTCTAGCTGACCTGGTTCAGGTTGGTTCTCATGGTTGTAGTGACACATAGCTGCGTTTCCGCCTGCTGCAGAAATGGTGTCAAAACTTAGGTCCATCAGCGTTGGGTCTTGCTCGCGGAACGATTGTACTTTGTCAGCCAATACCGCTTCGTTGTGTAGGTTACCTTGCGCGACTTCAGCATCAATCCAAGACAAGAACTTGGCCATCGCAACGCCATCTCGAATGTGACACGCTTTCATACCTGCAATTTCAGTTGCGTTCTTAGCAGCCTTTGGCATTAAGCATGGGTCAGCTGCTTCAATGATATGAGCGCCAGCGTTTTGTAGAACAAGCGTGTACCAAGCATTGCTTGTGCCTGAATCAACTGACACATTCTTACCTTCTAAAGAGTAAAGACGTGCTTCAAGTTCGGATGGGTGAGAAACACGAATGCCATTACCAACGTGCGCTTCAAAGCCAGCAGGGATACGAGCCGGGTCTAAGAAGAAATCGACACTTTCATCTGCGTGAATGATGGCATTAGACAAGACAACCGGCAGGCGAGACACGTCCAAACCGCGAACGTTGAGTAACCAGCAAATAGAGTCTAGTTCAGTAAGGATAGCGGCATCCGCACCTTTGGCTTTTAGTAGACCTGCAATTTCAGCGCGTTTGCTTTCACTTGATTGACCAACGGCGTCAGTAGCCATTAGGCGAACATCAGATACAACAGGCTCAGGACGATCAGACCAAAGCTCATCAATAGGGTTTGCTGTTAATGTGGTGAGTTCGACTTTATCAGCCAGTTTCGCTTGTGCGCCTTTCAACCAAGCTGCTGTATGCATCCGTGGGTCAAATGCAACCTTGCTGCCTTGGGCTAGTGAATTGATGATCCAATCTAAAGCCGGCTCTTCAATAAGGTGGCGATACTCAAATAACTCTGCTGGTACCTGTTTACGAACTTGAACGGTATAGCGACCATCAACAAAAATAGCAGCGTTTTCACGAGTGATAACCACTGCACCTGCTGAGCCAGTGAAACCAGTTAACCAGTGAAGTCGCTCGTTATGAGCTGGAACGTATTCGCCTAGGTACTCATCTTCGTGTGGGATGATAACCGCATCTAGTTGGTTTACTTCAAGCCAAGCTCGAACCGCAGTAACGCGTTCTGCAGTGATATTGTGCATCTGTGTTTATCCTTATTGTTAGGGTCCTTGTTAACACTCACAGTAGATATACATGTGAGGGGACTTATTAGGTCAATAAGCTAGCGCTTTTGTTCGTTTGCTGCAAACGCTGTACGCCATTTTTATCTAAGGTGCAGAGTTTTTTCTTTGATGATATCTCGCAACCAAGTTAACGCCGGGTCATTTTCTCTATCGCGGTGCCAAAACAGAGTGTATGCCATCGGTGGAAATTCCATCGGCAGAGGGACAACAACTAAGTCGAGTTGCTTGGCGACAAGGTAGGTGAAGTGACTTGGTGCGGTAAACACAAAGTCAGTGTAGGTGCACAGGCTTGCGGCGCTATTGAAGTCAGGAACAGAAATAGCGATATCACGTTGGTGGCCAAGGTCGGCAAGTTTGTAGTCGAGTAACCAACGATCGTTACCGTCACACCTTACTTGTACATGACGCTGTGCAAGGTAGGTTTCCAGATCCCATTTGCCACTCAGAGCAGGGTGGTTGCGTCTTAGCACACACATCTGTGCATCTCGGTAGATCTCTTGTTCGCAAATATCATCTGGCGGCAACATGGTTAAACGCGCGTCGTTGATGTCGATGTCTTTACCCGTGAGTCCGATATCCAGTTCACCAAGCTGCAATTTTTTAAAGGTTTGCTCTGTCCAAGCATGGGTGTTGATATTCACCTTAGGGGCTTGTCGAAAGATTGCAGGTAAGAAGTGAGGAAGAATCAACGGGTAGACACTTTCAACCGCTGCAATGTGAAAACTGTGGTCACTGTTGTTGGGAATAAACGTCTCTGGTTGGGTGAGCACATCAAGTTGGTTGATCAGCGTTTCTAATCTAGGTTTGAGAAAGACTGCCTTTGGTGTTGGTCGCAGACCATGAGCACTTCGCGTAAAAAGGGGGTCATTAAATTGCTCACGAAGTTTGGCCAATGACTTACTCACTGCTGACTGGCTAAGGCATAATCGATGCGCAGTGCGAGTAACACTCAGCTCTTCCATCAGTACTTGTAAGCAAACTAATAGATTTAGGTCGAGGCGCGATAGTTTCTCGATATTCATGTGAGTTTCCTATTTGGAATAATGCTAATGAGTATATGCCATTTTTGTTCATATCTTTAGTTGGTTATTATGCACCTAAATTAACTCATTCGGAGAATCTTGTGCCTTCTAACGCGCTTCCTACCCCTAGTAAACTGCAGGTTGCTTTATTGGCAATGCTGGTTCTATTTAGCCCTTTGGCTATTGATATCTACCTACCAGCTCTGCCACAAATTTCGACAGCGTTTCACGTGGAACATGCACTAGCACAAGATACGATTACTTGGTTTTTATTTGCCATGGGTGTCGGCCAACTGTTTGCTGGCCCTTTGGCTGATAAGTTAGGACGTCGAACCGTTGCATTGGGAGGTGTTAGTATCTATGCATTGAGTGCTTGCTTGGCGTGGGCAGCTCAATCGATTGATATGATGCTAATAGCTCGGCTGCTACAAGGCTTAGGAGCTTGTGCGACTTCTGTAGCAGCCTTTGCAACGGTTCGCGATCTATTTGGCCCAGAGAAGAGTGGCCGAATGATCAGTTACCTCAATGGTGCGATCTGTTTTATCCCTGCATTGGCACCAATTCTTGGCGCTTGGTTAACGCATCAATTTGGCTGGCGCTCGAACTTCAGCTTTATGGCTGGCTTCGCGGTAGTCGTTGGCAGTATCTTATTCTTCCAAATGAAAGAGTCTAACCCGGCGACAGAGAAGGTTGCTGTGTTCAAACTAGAGCGTTACTGGTCAGTGCTGAAAACACCATCATTCATCTTCCATGCGACATTGTGCTTGATGGCGATGGCAGTAATCCTTGCTTACGTTACCTCTGCACCGGTTGTGTTGATGGAGAACCTAGGTTTGACGATGAACGAGTTTACCTTCTGGTTTGGTATTAATGCGGTTATCAACATCACGGCTGCATTCACTGCACCGAAGTTCATGGACCGTTTTGGTACTTATAAAGCACTGGTTGTTGGTATTTCAACGCTGGGCTTAGCGGGTGTGATTATGTTGGTGCTTGCTGAACACGCGACTCCAATCGCGTTCATGCTACCGATCTTCTTATCGTCGGTTGGCTTTGCTTGGATTCTTGGTGCTGCGGCGGGTAAAGCTCTGGAACCTTTCGGTGACCGTGCGGGCACCGCAGCTGCGTTACTAGGCTTGTTCCAAATGAGTGGTTCAGGACTTCTTGTGGGTACCATGCAACGTCTTGATTTAACGTCGCAAGTGATGATCGCGTTGCAAATGTTCCTGATTGTTCCTGCATTACTAGTGCTTGCGAGCAAGGCGGGTAAGTCTTGGCACGCAACGTTTGCTAAGGCATAAGTTACAAGGGTGACAAAATATACAAATGGCGGTTTGCGAAACGTTAAAACATGGTATATTTGTCACTCATTGAAACGTTAGTCCCCAACGGAAAATACTGTAATGTCATTAACAACCTACGAAATGGCGCGCGTCTTAGAACAAATGGAAGATGCACCTGAAAAGGTCATGTTTGGTAAACTGCTTAAAGAGCTAGGCAACCAAAGTGAAGAGCGTATTCGCAGTGCGGCAAAACAAGTTCCAATCGATACTTTGCGAGATATCATTTACCAATTTCAGCGAGTGGTAGAGTCTCGTAAGGGAGAGCAGGTTCAGCTACTCGCAAAAGAGCTAGCCGAGCAAGGTATCTCTGCTGAAGAGCTACAAGCTTTTCTGAATAAGTAAGCCTATCCCAGTTAAAAAGAAACCACTCAATTGAGTGGTTTTTTGCGTTTTGGGCTTGCGATGAGGACTAGTTGCTAAATTGCTTCTTTAAGATTCTATCCAATGAAAATGGTCCGGCTCCCCATACCACAACGATAAGAATCATTAATCCCCACAACTGATGATCATAGAAACCTTGTTCCCACAGCACCGGGTAAGACACGACAGCTATGATGTTGAACACGAACAGCACTGCGGCCATCGGTCGTGTTAATAAACCGAGTGCTAAAAACACTGGCAGAATTAACTCAGCGGCAGTACCCATGTAAGCTGCTAATTCCCAAGGTAACAGTGGGACTTGGTATTCCAACTCAAACAAGTAAAGAGTGCTATCCCAAGTTGCTATTTTGGTTAACCCAGAATTAAAGAAGACCCACGCCACCCATAGGCGGCAAAACAGAAGTAGGACAGGAACAAAAAGTGCCTGTGATTTCTCAATCAAATTGTCGTATTGAGCCATCATGTTCGTGACTGTGTTGTTATCCATATTATGTCTCCAATTCGGCATCGATTGAAAAACCTGAGATGACGTTAAGCGCCATGACAGTATTCAGGTGTTGTAGTCGTGAAGGGTCAATCTCAGCGAGCGTTTGACCCGATTGCAATTCAGTTAATAGTTGGTGGCATTCTTCTGTCAAACAATGACTCTCAACCTGTGAATTCTCGGCTCGGATTAACACCCCAAATTCAGGTTGGTTGATGTCTAACCCGTCGAGTTGTTGCTGATAGATAGCTTGTTCAAGCGCGATAATCGTGTAACTAGAGCTAATTAGCGTTATTGAATTTTTGAGGTGAAAGACTAAAGCGCTTTGTTGCTCTGGTGGCACATCGGCTAAACAAGAAAGAGGACGTTGGTCGACATGTGATTCTGAAGCGCACCTCATCAGGTTATCTTTCTGCCATTCATACAACGCCACTTCACTGAGATAAGGTGCAGCCTCAATAACGGCAGTAAAGGCTTGGATAGTTTGTGCAAAGTGTTCACCGTAACCACTGACATCACCAGAGGTCGATGGATAACTTAAGACATGTTGACGAGCCATCTGTTGGAAGCACTCCTCTCCAACCAACATTTCAGTGAGTGGGTAGGTTGCTGCCAAAACTTCGCTCAAGCTGATGACAAAGTTATTGCGGTAAATCTGGATTCGCTGTTCATCGGTAAAATGGTCGCTCACTATGTCGCAGTGCTCACCATTGTTTTGATAGCGCAGGGCGTTAGCAAACTCCAATTGAACATCTGCTAGGGAGTGGCTCATGATGCGCAACTCCTTTGGTTGAACTTGTCGTGTTGATACAAGATGTCACTGGCTTTGGTTGCTTCAGCCAATAAAACTTGTGGCTCTGGGATATCGAGATCCCATTCAATCAAGGTATGGCGTGAACCATGTTGTGCTATCCAGTCAGTATAGAGTTTCCACACTTCGTCACAGACAGGTTTACTGTGTGTGTCTATCCAGATCTCACCTTGTTCAAGTTTCTTTTTGGTAAAACCGGCCAAGTGAATCTCTTCCACTTTGTCTGCAGGTATTCCGCTTAAGTACTCTTCACAACTAAAGCCATGATTAAAAGATGAGACGAAAATATTATTGAAATCGAGCAGTAGGCGACATTCGGTGCGCTTCTGTACCTCGGCCAAAAATTCCCATTCTGGGATGGTTGAATGCTTGAAGGCAAGGTAACTCGATGGGTTCTCAATCAGCATAGGGCGTTGCAGGTTGTCTTGAACCTCTAATACATTTCGACAAAAGACTTCCAACGCCTCTTCGGTATAAGGCAGCGGTAATAAGTCATTGAAGTAATGACCGCCGGTCTGACTCCAGCTGAGGTGGTCAGAAACCAAGAACGGCTCGATATCATCAATCAGATCTTTTAACTGCAGTAAGTGATTTGGGTTGATGCGCTCAACAGAACCTAGAGACAATCCAACACCGTGACAACTTATATTGTGGGCACTACGAATTTCTCTGAGTTGTTGACGTTGCGGTGATTGAGCTAAGAAGTAGTTCTCGCTGTGAACTTCTAACCAACTTATTAAGGTTGGATTTTGGCTAAAGAAGTCCAAGTGTGGTGTTCTAAGGCCAACCCCTGCGTTGGGGTGAAGAGTTTGAGTCACAACGATTCTCCTAACAAGAAGTGGAGGTGAGCTGTATGTCAGCCCACCATACTAAGCTGCTCAATTAAGAAGATTGAGTGCTACCACCTGATAATTTGCCACATAGCCCTTTAGGTACGACCACGAATGCATCGGATTGGTTGTCTTCTTTTGCTGTACCCGCACATGAGCTTGTTTTGGTTGCACAATCATTTTGGCCAGCTTTTGCCACGCCGTAGCATTTTTCTTTTGCTGCTGCTTCCGCAGGTGCTGATGTAAGAACTGCACCGCCGAACGCTAGTACACTTGTGATTGCAGCTGTAACAGCAAGATTAGAATTTTTCATAGTCATTCCCTCTAGGACTTAATAGTATTTTCACATCGCAGGTTAATGGCTTGTTAACTTGCTTACTAAAAAGGATAGGAACAACCGGGAAATAATTTCACGGCATTATAAAAAATATCAATATTAATGATGTTTTATCTTTTAAGTTGTTGAATTAATGATGTTAATTTTTGATGGTTTTTTCTTCTTATTATCCTAAACGCAGCCTAGTGTTTAGGTTATAATCAACTTTTATGTATAAATACCCAGTAGTGAGCATATCCAATGATAGATCCTTCGCTTTTACTCGATGGCCTAAACGATAAACAACGTGAGGCGGTCGCGGCACCTTTAGAAAACCTACTTATTCTGGCAGGTGCTGGCAGTGGTAAAACGCGAGTGTTGGTGCATCGTATCGCTTGGTTGCAAAGTGTAGAGCAAGCATCACCGTTCTCTATTATGTCGGTTACCTTCACCAACAAAGCGGCAGCAGAGATGCGTGGTCGTATTGAAGAGTTGATGATGGGCAGCTCGTCAGGTATGTGGAACGGCACCTTCCACGGTATCTGTCATCGTATTCTTCGTGCTCACTACCTAGATGCAAAACTGCCAGAAGACTTCCAGATCATTGACTCAGATGATCAGATTCGCTTACTACGTCGCTTAATCAAGGCGCAAAACCTTGATGAAAAGCAGTGGCCTGCCAAGCAAGCTTCTTGGTGGATCAATGGCAAGAAAGACGAAGGGCTGCGCCCAAGTCACATTGACGCCTACCATGATCCAATAACTCAAACGTGGTTAAAGATTTACTCTGCTTACCAAGAGGCATGTGATCGTGCTGGCTTGGTCGACTTTGCTGAGATCTTGTTGAGATCGCATGAACTATTGCGCGATAAGAAACACATCCGCGAGCACTACCAAGCTCGTTTCAAGCACATTCTTGTCGACGAATTTCAAGATACCAACAACATCCAATACGCTTGGTTACGTATGATGGCAGGCCCGGATTGCCGTGTGATGATCGTGGGTGATGATGACCAATCTATCTATGGCTGGCGCGGCGCTAAAATCGAAAATATTCAGAAGTTCTTGGATGAATTCCCAGGTGCTTCAACGGTTCGACTCGAACAAAACTACCGTTCAACCAAAACCATTCTGCAGGCGTCGAACGAGCTTATCTCGAACAACACTGAACGTATGGGTAAAGAGTTGTGGACCGATGGTAACGATGGCGAGCCAATCTCTGTGTACTCAGCATACAACGAGCTCGATGAAGCGCGTTTCACGGTTAGCAAAATCAAAGAGTGGCAGGAGAAAGGCGGTGCGTTAGAAGATACGGCAATGCTATATCGTAACAACGCACAATCGCGTGTTCTTGAAGAAGCTTTGATCCAAGCTGGTCTACCTTATCGAATTTACGGCGGCATGCGATTCTTCGAGCGTCAAGAAATTAGAGACGCCTTGAGCTACATGCGCCTAATGAGCAATCGCGGTAATGATGCGGCGTTTGAGCGTGTGGTAAACACGCCAACGCGTGGCTTGGGTGATAAAACGTTAGAAACGATTCGTCTTGCAGCGCGTGATCGTGGTGCAACCATGTGGGAAGCAAGTGTTGCTTTGATAGAAGAGCAAGTGCTACCCGGTCGTGCTGCGGGTGCATTGAGCCGCTTTATCGAGCTGATTAATGCGCTTGAAGATGACACTTTAGAACTGAGTCTGCATGAACAAACTGACCACGTGATCAAATCGTCGGGTCTGTTTGCGATGTACGAGCAAGAGAAGGGTGAGAAGTCGAAGGCACGTATTGAGAACTTGGAAGAATTGGTAACGGCAACGCGCCAGTTTGAAAAGCCGGAAGATGCGGATGAGATGAGCATGCTGACGGCGTTCTTAACTCACGCAGCTTTGGAAGCGGGTGAAGGTCAGGCCGATGAGTTTGACGATGCGGTTCAGTTAATGACATTGCACAGTGCCAAAGGCCTAGAGTTTCCAATGGTATTCATGGTGGGTGTCGAAGAAGGCATGTTCCCAAGCCAGATGTCGGCCGAAGAAGCGGGGCGTTTAGAAGAAGAGCGTCGCTTGTGTTACGTAGGCATGACCCGTGCGATGGAGAAGCTTTACATCACTTACGCAGAAATGCGTCGTTTGTACGGTCAGGACAAGTACCACAAACCATCACGTTTTATTCGTGAGCTACCAGAAACCTGTCTGGATGAAGTGCGTATGAAAGCGCAAGTCAGTCGCCCTGCAAGCAGTGGTCGCTTTAGTCAAACCGCTGTGAAAGAGAACTTCAATGAAACTGGTTTTAGCTTGGGTTCTCGCGTGAAGCACCCTAAGTTTGGCGAAGGCACTATCATCAACTTCGAAGGAAGTGGCCCACAGAGTCGAGTTCAAGTGGCGTTTAACGGTGAAGGGATTAAGTGGTTAGTAACTGCTTACGCGCGTTTAGAGCAGCTTTAATCTATTACTTCTGCATCTAATAACCGTTCATTATTGAAAACAAAAAGAGCAGCCAATGGCTGCTCTTTTTTATTGTGTACCGCCTTAAGCGATCACAATACATGACTGACTAGAGGGGATCTTACAGTGCTGCAAGTGCCGCTTCGTAGTTTGGTTCTTCAGTGATCTCTGCAACCAACTCGCTGTGTGTTACCACACCTTTTTCATCCACAACGACAACTGCACGCGTTGTTAGGCTTGCTAGTGGGCCTTCAGCAATCGCTACGCCGTAGTCTGATGCGAATGTAGGAGAGCGGAAAGTCGAAGCGTGTTGAACGCCTTCAATGCCTTCTAGTTCGCAGAAGCGACCCGCAGCAAATGGTAGGTCAGCAGAAATACAAACAACCACCGTGTTCTCAAGTTCTGCCGCTTTTGCGTTGAACGTACGTACGCTCGTTGCACAAGTTGCAGTGTCGATGCTTGGGAAGATGTTTAGAACCACTTTCTTGCCTGCAAGAGAAGCAAGAGTCAGTGCAGAAAGATCGCCTGCAGTCAGTGCAAAGCTTGGTGCCTGTTCGCCAGTTTGTGGGAATGTGCCAGTTAGCGGTACAGCAGCGCCTTTGAAGGTAACGTGTGACATGAATTTGTCCTTAATTTAATTATGGTTATGAAACTAGTTGAGCCTAGTAAGACTTACGTTACTCGGAAGTGGTTAAGAAGTGAATGGTTTAAATGTCAGAATTGTAATCAAAGGTCTTTGATTTATTTGTTTTAGATGAAGAAAAGGTGAGACGACAGATAAAGAAAAACCCCGAGAGCTTGCGCTCATCGGGGTCTATAGTCTTACTCGCAGCAATCCGGCTACTAAGTGTGCTCCATGCATCAAATCCATGATAGTGTGCTGTTATCCTTCAGCGTATTCCTTTCGTCGCCTTCCTAGCGGTGTCCTTGATCTTATCCTGATCTGCCAACAATCCTCGTTAGCGCGTCACTTGTTCCTTGAGCGGTGTCCTTTACATCATCCTGATGTTCAGTCCTTTCCTCGTCCGGAGGTGTCCATTGTCTTTCCTTAGTAGCAACCATCCTAGTTACTATTGCGTCCATTCAATGTCCATTTCGCTATCCATGCCGATTATTCATCCTGAGTAATCGAATCTTCATCCTGAAGATAACCAAGTCCTTGGTGTTTCCTGTTCCGTGTCAGCATCCTTCCGACACCATTCATATTACCGATTCCTTATTTATCAGCAATGGTGCATAAGCGAATTTCTATATAATTATTTGAATGATAAATGTACGTATCTTTTTATTTCAATTGGTTACGATATCTAGGTGACTAATTTCGTCATCAAATATCGATATTTACTCACTGCCTTGTGAGAGATCTCGCACAAGGCAGCGAGTAAAAAGGGAGGGTTATTCCCTACTGACCAATGGCTGCACCTTCACGACGAGGGTCTGCAGCGCCTTCTAAACCATCTTTTGTGATGCGAATCGCGTGTAAACCAGAGTTAAGATCGCGAACGTTGACCTCAAATCCCATCTTTTCTAGCTCAGGTTTGAAGTTTTCCGCTGATGTTCCTTTTTCCAAATCTAGCGTACCGAAACGGTTTAGGAAGTGCGGTTGGTTGATCGCTTGCTGGATATCCATGTCCCACTGGGTATGGGCAATGATCGCTTGCGACACATAACCTATGATACGGCTGCCACCCGGAGAACCAATTGCCATGTAAGGCTTATCGTCTTGCATGATGATGGTCGGTGCCATCGAAGAGCGTGGACGTTTGCCTGGTTCTAATCGGTTCGCGATAGGCTTGCCATCGTTATGAGTTTTGAATGAGAAGTCGGTCAGTTCGTTATTCAGTAGGAAGCCTCTTACCATCAGGCGTGAGCCAAATGCATTCTCAATGGTGGTGGTCATGGATACGACATTGCCATCGCTATCGACAATATTGAAGTGGCTGGTGGACGGCAATTCAATAGATACATCTTTGCTGCGCAGCATGGCATGATCCCACGGTGGGGTACCTGATGGTGCACTGTCTAGTGCCTTTCCAGCAGTAATTAACTGGGCACGTTCCTGCAAATAGTCAGTATTCACTAACCCTTGGGTTGGCATCGGAACGTAATCTTGGTCTGCCATGTACATACCACGGTCTGCAAAGGCTAGACGAGAAGCGTCCGCTAACACTTGCCAAGATCTCGCGTCGTTTGGCCCCCATGATTTAAGATCAAACTGTTCGGTCATCGCTAAGATCTGCCCAACCGTTAATGCACCTGAACTCGGTGGTCCCATTCCGCATATATCGTAACTCTCATACGCGGAACAAACCGGTTCACGTTGCTTAATTGAATACGCATCGAAGTCTTTCTGTGCCAATACGCCAGGATTACCTTTGGCGGTTTGAACTGTATTGATGATGTCAGCGGAAATTTCGCCTTGATAGAAAGCCTTAGCACCATCTTTTGAGATAGCGTTTAACGTTGCCGCGTATTCTGGGTTCTTAAGTAGCGTACCTGCAGTTTTCGGGCTGCCATCGGCATTAAAGAAGTAGGCTTTGGTTGTGGCAAAGCGGCTTAGTCTTTCTTGGTCATTTTCAATCAAGGTGGCTAAACGTGGACTGATGGTAAAACCTTTCTCAGCCAGTTGAGCGATAGGTTTGATTAGGGATGACCATTCTAATTTTCCGTATTTCTGGTGAGTGTCCCACAATAGTTGGACTGTACCCGGTGTAGCAACAGAACGACCACCAACTACGGCATCATAAAACTTAAGTGGTTGACCGTTTTCGTCTTGGAACAGACGTGGTGTTGCATCAAGTGGTGCGGTTTCACGGCCATCGTAGGTTTTGAGTTGCTTGTCCTTGCCATCAAAATAAACAAGGAACGCGCCACCACCAATACCTGATGACTGAGGTTCCACTAAGCCAAGCATAAGCTGCACAGCAACCATGGCGTCAATCGCGTTACCACCACGAGCAAGTACATCGGCTCCCGCTTGGGTCGCCAGTGGGTTAGCCGCAGTGACCATCCAGTCGTTGGCTTTAACGAGTTGTTTGGTTTCTAAACCACTACTTTGTTCGGGAGCGACGGAATCGGCAGCTTGATTTGCCCAACTGACGTGAGAGGCAAAAAGTAGGGTAGAAGTGGCGAGGGTTGTTAGTTTTGTTTTCCACTGCATGATCTTCTCCTTTTAATATGCAGAGCTAGATTGGCAGTGGAAAGATAAGATAGCCAGTATGTTGTTAACGAATTGTAATCTTGATTCGAATTTAAGCGATTAAACCAGACAACGACTGCCAAAGAATACTCAGGCCAATCAGGCTGAATACCACGCCACATAAGCCATCAATGTATACCGTTGCTTCGCTCAGCTTTTTCTGCAGTGCTTTAGTTGAAAGCATCCAAGCCAGTAGCGAGAACCAGAATAGCGAAAGGCCGAATAGGATAAGCAGAGCAAAGCCTTTACCGGATAGAGACATGTCGGCAGGTACTAGGCTCGACATCAAGCTGATAAAGAACACTAATGCTTTTGGGTTGAGAATATTGGTCGCAAAGCCTTTCGAAAATGCTTGGCGCTTGTTGGTTAGAATTAGATCTTTCGAATTGACCGTATCGTCGTCATCGTCGTGGTTCTGAATGATTTGCCAGGTTGCTTTAAGTGCACCGTAGCCTAAGTACAGCAAGTAGCTACCGCCAGCCAATTGGATAATGGCAAATATGGTTGGTTGCTGGTGGACTAGGTAACTGATTCCCGTCAAGCTCAGTAACGAATGCAGCAAGATTCCGCAAGATAAACCAAGCGCAATGTACAAGCCTGTCTGGCGCCCGTGACGCGTCGCATTTTGCACGACTAACGCAAAGTCTGGGCCGGGGCTCATCAAAGCGATGAAGTGGATAGAGGCGAGGGTGATCAGTATGGTGACTTCGTTCATGTCAGTTCTCAATAACGTTGCCGCTATTTTTAAATAAGTAATCGTATTGAGCGTAGCTTACCGTGATTTGAAATCGAGCAATTGTAAATTATCAACACTTAGTTGATTTGTGAGGGTGGTACACCGAATGTGGTTTTGAACGCCTTGGAGAAGTGTGCTTGATCATAGAAGCCCACTTGGTGCGCGACTTTGGTACCACATATCCCAGACTTAATCAGGCGCATGCTCTGCTCCATGCGTAAACGGCTCAGCCAAGCGTATGGGGTAATGCCCATCTTGTTTTTAAAGTGGCGTTGAAACTGTGTGGTGGTGAGATCGCACAATTCAGACAGCTGCTCTAGGCGTACCGGTTGGTCGAGGTTTGCCATCAAATAGTCTTTTAGCGTGTTAACCGACTGAGTACCAAGTTGCACCTGAGTTTTCGATCCAAACTGAGCGTAACGATCAACTATTGTCGAGAATCCTTCGAACGGTAGGCAATCTTGAGCGAGTTGGCTGATGTTTGGATTGATAAGTAGCCCATGAAGGTTGCACAATTGTAAAAAAGTCGCTTGATCGGAGAGGATCAACTCCGAGAAGCCTAAAGCGTGACCATTTCCGCTGTGATCGGCAAGATCGCCCAACCATTGCGGCGAGACAGCAAACACACTCACTTGGTAGCCAGATTCTAGCTTTGAATGGCCATCGTGCAGTTCATCAGGTGGCATGATAACAACTTGGCCAGCACCAACATGGTGGCTCGTCCCTTTATAGGCGAATTTTTGCTGCCCTTGGGTAATCAAACCGATGTGAAAGTCCAAATGATAGTGGCGCTGAAAGGCAAACTCTTGGTATTGAGCTTGGATCAGGCTGATATCTTGGCTAGGTGTCGAATAGTAGTGGACTTTATCCATGGCATAAAAAAGCTTGGTTAAATTATCATCAATTCAACCAAGCTTATCTTCGTATTCAGCGATTGTCTTGTAAAAAACGATCAGTACTAGTGGTTTCTGACAGAGTTTTTATAGGGTCGATCCTTTAAAGAGAAAGAGAATAAAAGCTTTTTCTGATTATTGAAGTGTCGTGATACTAATAACCGACCACTTTGAGTTCTTGGAAGTTATTCCATAGAACTAAGCTTGAAACATCGCCATTATTACCGTTACAAGTGAGGCGAATAAACTTAACCGATGCTCTATTAACGGCTTGTTCCACCAAATTGGTTGTGGTTCCAGGCGTCAAGACGTTGGTTACCAGACCGAAGTTGATGCCATCGCTACTCACTTCGAGATCAAATAGGTATTGTCGAACATCCCCTTTAGCTTGAGAGTAGAGAAGCTTAGTGACGTTCGCTGCCGTGCTAAGTTCAATTAGATATTGAATACCTTGCCCTTTCGCCGTCCACTTGGTTGTACTGTCTCCGTCTACGGCCATTTGCGGTGTATGGTCGACGCGAGTTTCAGTGGCACTGACGTTGGCAATGGATAGTTCGTTTTCCTGTCCTTCCTGATGATAGTCTCCCAGAACGCCAAGATATCGACTAGCAAATGGATTGCTGTTGGCTGGCGAAAGCGAAGGGAAAATGACATCCACACCTTGTTCACTCAACCCCATCCAACGACATAAGGTCGCAGCAAGTTGTTCTGAGGATTGGCTCGGGATAAATTTATTGCCCCAAGCATCTTGACCATCTTTGATAAATTCGGGGTATCGCCCATAGCTGTTACCTCCATTGACGGCATTACCGACCACTAGTTGATTACTTCCCCAACCATGGTCGGTGCCTGATTTACTGTTGTTTTCTATGGTTCGCCCAAAATCTGACATGGTCGATGTCACAACACTGTCTTCCAAGCCAAGTTCAGCAAGAGAGGCATGGAAAGCGCTAACGGCTTGGTCGATGGTAGAAAGAAGCCCATCATGGCGTCCTCGTTGGTTGCTGTGATTATCAAATCCACCAATATTAACAAAAAAGACCTGACGGCTATGACCGAGATCGGATGATGCTTGGATCATTCGTCTGACCATTTTTAGCTGTGAGCCTAATGAGCTACTTGGAATGGAGCCGTCTTCTGGGTATGAATCGAGCACGAGTTGGATTTCCTGCTGGAAATCTAATATGCCTTTCAGCCGTTTTGTATACTCTTGTTTGAACGGTGAACCGTAAGGTGCATTAACTAATTTGATGAAGTTATTGTTTATTGCACTTGAATGCCCAAGAGCATCCATAGCTCTTACACCACCAGAAGACATTGAGATATCTTTAGAATTTGCGCCAGTTAATAGTTCATTTCCAGCAAATGAAATGGAGTCGGAAATGATCGCTGTTTCACTGCGAAGGACATCCATCATCATTCCTGCCCAACCGTAGCTATGGTAACCATTATCTCCCCAACTCGACTGCCAAGCGGCTTGTTGTTTATTGTGGGCCCCAAGATTCGATGGCTTCCTGACATCGTAAAGGTTGGATTTGTTGGTTGGCTCTACTAATGGTCCTACGTTAACTATGGCTGCGGCTTGGCCTGAACTCATCATGCTGGCAAGGTTAGACATGCTGGCGTTGATGCCAAGCGCTTGCCCAGATTCTGTGCTTGGAATAGCTAAGATTTCAGAGCTGGCGAGTTGGATGTTTGGTCTCGCGGTTTGGTAGTTACTTTGGTTGTTAGCGTCGGTAGGCACGATCATATTGAACGAGTCATTTCCGCCATGTAAGAAAAGACAGATTAACGCTTTATATCCACCTTGTTCATTAGCAAAGGCGCTGCTGACTGGGATGGATAAAGAGAGTGGGACCATCCCAGATACGGCTGTACCTGAGGCACCTTTGAGAAAACTTCTGCGTGTAATTGACATAATCTACTCCTGAACCATGAAATCGGGTGAAATGAACGCCATGAACAGCATCTTGGGTACTGCGTAATATTTGTTCCCATGACCGTGATAGATAGTGGATAGTAGGTCAGTAATTTCCTGGGATGCTTGTCCATTGAGAATGCGTAAATTAATCGCTTGAATAAGCTCAGTTTCATTTTCTGCCCTCGCTAAATCTTCTAAATCAGAAGGAGCAATATAGAGCTCTTTATTGTTGTTGCTATTTCCACGGTTCTGCCCAAAGTCTTTGAGTGTTCTGTAAAAAATGTTGTTCATGTCGATAAGTTGATTCCAGTCAATAATCTCTAACTCGGGTGCTGTTAGGCCTGCATCTGCAAGCGCGCCTTGTGGGCTGTGACTCGGCTGATAAAAATTAAATACCGAATTAGACCCAAGTGGGTACTGATTAAAGCTTTCTTTATAGTTCATTGGGTCATAAACAATATCTCCGCTGCCACCTACGTACGCTTCCATTGCTCTATAGAGATAGGTCATCGCTAGGATAGGCTCTCTGACTTTGGTGACATTGATATCACTAGTTTTGAGTAACTCTGAGTCGGTTAAAATTGCTTTGATCACCGAGCCTAAATTTCCACCTGAATTAATAAATTCAGCGGATACGCGAGAAACGTACGCTTGAGTTGGGTTGGAGGTCGTTAACTGTTTAATCAGCATTATTGAAATAAAAGGCGCGACATTGGTATGGGTGGTGATTTGGGCAATGAATTGGTCAAGATCTTCTTCAGCAGTTTGGCCGGGAGGGTAATACTGACCAAGTACCCATTTTTCATCCATGTCATGCAGTGAGTTGTCTGCAGTCATGGGTTCAAGCGTATTGTTATTGGTGATATCCCAACCGGTACAGACTCTTGCAGCACCTTCTACATCGACATCATCATACGTCTCGATAACGCTACCATCTGGGTAAGTGGCTTGAGTTCCATCTTGGTTTAACTCATAAAGCCCAATGGTAAAGAGTTGCATGACTTCTCTGGCGTAATTCTGATCGGGCGCTTGTCCGGTCACGCTTTCCGGTTTATTACCATTCATGGTGAGATACTGTCCCATAGCAGGAGAGAGAGTGATGTGCTTAAGTAGCGTAGCAAATGATTCAAAGGCATTGTCGGCAAGCAAATCATAGTAATTTGCTAACGCTTCTGGATCGGTAGCAAGGTTGGCATCTTTTTCACTGACTACAAATATTTGACTTAGCGCGAACGCGATCCGTTGACGTAGTTGTGCTTCGTCCCATAACGCAGTGTCAAACCATGCCCCTACACGACACTCCTGATTTGGGTTGGTGAGATTCCTTCGGTTCGCTTGATGATAAGTTCGCTCAAGATGGCGCATGTAGGGTTTAGCAATTTGTTGATCTATCCAATAAGAACGATCGTCTTGTTCTTTAAACGCATTTAACTCCGATTGACGAACCCCCATGGTTGCCAAGTCTAAGAATCGAGAAGCCTGTTGGTGAGTTAAGTTATCCATATGATTTCCTCTAGCCAAATAGTGATCCCCAGAAAATGAATAGCTGGTTTCCAGTTATATTTCTGGTGTATTAAGGATTAGTTGCTAGAAGGAGGTGAATCTAGTCAGAAGTTGAGGGCTTCCCGAGAGTGTGAACCTGTGTGAAAACTCCAATGAAATGCTCGGTGTTTCATATTAAAATGTTGAAGTGGAATGCTATCTATGTGTATGAATTTACTGGATAGATCAATTCGGTGAATGTCACTTAGAGTTACTTTGAGTCATTTGTTGTGAGTGGGCTGTAGCAGGGCTTATAGCTAAAGGGGGGCGAGCTTGGTGTGATTACCAAGCTCTGATTTGATGTTTAGGTTGATTATACGCTTGAGGTTAGAGCTGCTTTTTGCTCTTTTTATTCGCTCGATACGCATCAAAGGTAAAGACAAGCAGCGCGCCCCAGATAAAGGCGAAGGTGACTACTTTATCTTGGGTGAATGCTTCTCCATAAATCAGCACGGCCAGCAGTAGCATCAAGCTTGGGCCTATGTACTGGAAGAAACCGAGTGTCGATAGCTTCAAGCGAGTTGCAGCGCCAGTAAAACACAGCAGTGGAATGGTTGTAATAACACCTGCAGCAATCAGTAATAGGTTGAGTTGCATCGGGTTTATTGATAAGTCTGAAGTTGGGCTATCAGCAATAAACAGTAAGTAGGTAGCTGCGAGAGGTAGCATCACCAGAGTTTCAATGAACAATCCTGTTTGCGCTTCTAAGCTGACTTTCTTACGTAGCAAGCCATAAAAACCAAAGCTGAAGGCTAGGGCAATGGCGACGATCGGCACTGAGCCAAATGCAATCAGTTGGACTAATACACCAATGGCAGCCAGAGCAACCGCAAACCATTGTAGTTTACGCAAGCGTTCGCCTAGGAAGAGCATACCGAGCAACACGTTAATCAGCGGGTTGATGTAATACCCTAAACTGGCATCAAGCATGTGATTGGAGTTGACCGCCCAGATAAAGATCAGCCAGTTGGCACCCACTAAAGTAGAGGTCGCCACCAAATAGAGCATTTTTGGTTTTGATGTCAAGGTGTCGCGAACTTTACGCCAGCTGCGGCCAATGTGTAGTAAAAAAGCGAGTAGGAAAAAAGACCATACTACACGGTGGCTAAGGATCTCTAACGGGGAAACGTCACTTAAAGATTTGAAATATATAGGGGCGATACCCCACATGGTGTAAGCACCGACAGCAAGCAAAATACCTTGGCGCGTACGTTGTTGTTCTTCTGGAGTCATGCATCTTTCTCTAGCACAGAGTGCTTATTAATAAGATTTATAAGAGAGTTGGTCAGTATAGGAGCGATAACCCTTTTCACCTAACAATTTGCGGTTTAATTCACCAGCGTTCCCCTCTACAATGTGCGACTTGCTTGCCGAAGATGCTTGCTGATTTCATACCTCGATTAGGAACCACAATGACCGCCACTCTGATTGCTGAGCAAATACCAACTCCCGCGAATGATGCGCAAACCATCTTACAAGATGTGTTTGGCTATCAAAGCTTTCGCGATGGTCAGCAAGAGGTCATTGACCTGGCCGTTGAAGGCAAAGACAGCTTGGTGATAATGCCAACCGGTGGTGGTAAATCACTGTGTTACCAAATCCCCGCCTTGGTTCGTGAAGGTCTGACTCTGGTTATCTCACCGCTGATCTCGCTGATGAAAGACCAAGTCGACCAACTGAAGGCCAATGGTGTTGCAGCTGAGTGTATTAACTCTTCCATGCCCCGTGACCAGTTGCTGAATGTGTTCAATCGTATGAATTCAGGCCAATTGAAGATGGTTTACGTATCACCAGAGCGTGTGTTGATGCGTGACTTTATCGAGCGTCTGCAAGGTTTACCGCTTTCGATGATTGCGGTAGACGAGGCGCACTGTATCTCTCAATGGGGACATGACTTCCGCCCGGAATACGCATCATTAGGTCAACTTAAGCAATATTTCCCGCATGTGCCTTATATGGCGCTGACGGCAACCGCTGATGATGCAACACGTAAAGACATTATTTCGCGTCTGCAGCTGGTGGATCCACATACCTACTTGGGCAGCTTCGACCGTCCTAACATTCGC
Source organism: Vibrio sp. 10N.286.55.E10 (assembly GCF_002872555.1). NCBI lineage: Bacteria > Pseudomonadati > Pseudomonadota > Gammaproteobacteria > Vibrionales > Vibrionaceae > Vibrio > Vibrio sp. 10N.286.55.E10. Next base: position 11,635 of record NZ_MCSD01000016.1, on the reverse strand, counting down.
TACAACCTCGTCGAGAAGCATAAGCCCGTGTCACAGGTGGTTCGCTACTTAGAAACACAGAAAGGCAATTGCGGCATTATCTATTGTGGTAGCCGTAAGAAAGTGGAGATGGTGACTGAGAAGCTGTGCAACAACGGTATTCGCGCCGCGGGTTATCACGCTGGTATGGACACCGATGAGCGTGCTTACGTTCAAGAAGCCTTCCAACGTGATGATATTCAGATCGTTGTCGCGACTGTAGCTTTCGGTATGGGTATCAACAAACCCAATGTGCGCTTTGTGGTGCACTTTGATATCCCGCGCAACATTGAATCTTACTATCAAGAGACAGGCCGTGCGGGTCGTGATGGCTTGCCTGCTGAAGCTATGATGTTGTTTGATCCGGCTGATATGGGTTGGCTACGTCGTATGCTGGATGAGAAGGAAGAAGGCCCACAAAAACAAGTTGAGATGCACAAGCTAAACGCGATGAGTGCCTTTGCTGAAGCACAAACCTGTCGTCGTCAGGTTCTGCTTAACTACTTTGGTGAATATCGTGAGAAGCAATGTGGCAACTGCGATATCTGCCTCGATCCACCCAAGCATTTTGATGCGACCCAAGAAGCGCAGAAGGCATTGTCTTGTGTGTACCGTGTGAATCAGTCGTTCGGTATGGGCTATGTGGTTGAAGTGATGCGCGGTATGCAGAACATCCGTGTCCGCGATAATGGTCATGACAAGCTCTCTACCTATGGCATTGGCCGCGACCACAGCCATGATTACTGGATCAGTATCTTCCGTCAGTTAATCCATAAAGGTTTGTTGTTCCAGAACATCACCCGTAATTCGACTTTACAGTTAACAGAAGAAGCGCGTCCGCTACTGCGTGGTGAGATGTCTTTGGAATTGGCGGTGCCTCGTTTGGATACGGCGGTGCGTAATGCTAAGTCCGATAAACTCAGCAGCAAGAATTACGATAAGAAGTTGTTTGCCAAACTGCGTAAGCTGCGTAAGTCGATTGCTGATGAAGATGGTTTGCCACCTTATGTGGTATTCAGTGATGCGACCTTGATTGATATGGCTGAAGTACTGCCTACCTCATACGGTGAGATGCTGGCGGTTAACGGTGTTGGTCAGCGTAAACTCGATAAGTACGCAGACCCATTCTTAGATTTGATTCAAGAACACATCACGACACACGGCTAATTTTCAGGATCGTTTTCAGATAAGTCATAGTTTATAAAAGCGATTGGATCATAGAACAAGAATAAGGTTGATAGGGACATGACGACACCAACAGAATTTGGCTTAAGAGAGTATTTGGCTGAGGAAGGACGTTTATTGATTACGTCTCCAAGTTTTGATTTTGATTCTTATGAAGTATTAGGTGAAAAGCTAGTGGCATTGTTATCTGCTTCTGTGGTTGAAAAACAATGGGACGCTGACATGCACTCTTGGTTGATTGATTTTGAAGATTGTCGGATGTTCTTAAAGTCTGAGCATTACAGTGAATCAATCTGGTTTGAGTCGCTAAACGCTGAAGAAAGCAGAGAAGAGTTTGATTATCTCGCGACGCTTTTCAAACGCGGTTTTTAACTTCGCTCACCAATAAAAGTGAGAATAAACGTTTGCGTCTGTTCTCACCATTGCAGCCAATATTGATTAATGTATAATCGCCCGCCGCTCGATAGAGCAAATTTTAGAAACATTTTAAATTCACATTATTGGTAAGAGCTTTCTTAGTTTATTCGAAGAAATGACTCGATTTGGGTTCCCTCACCCCCAAACCAAACTAAAAAGGTACAGCATGAGTAACTTTACCCCTGCGCAACAGCGCAAAGCCCTAGCACTATTAGTTTTGTTCCATTTAGTCATCATTGCGTCAAGCAACTATCTGGTTCAGCTACCTTTTACCGTTTTCGGTATGCACACCACTTGGGGTGCTTTCACTTTCCCGTTTATCTTCCTAGCGACTGATCTGACTGTACGCATTTTTGGTGCGCAGCTTGCTCGTAAAATCATTTTCTTAGTGATGCTACCTGCACTGGCAGTTTCTTACTTTTTGTCAGTGGTGTTCTTTGAAGGTTCATTCCAAGGGTTTAACCAACTAGGCGAGTTCAACCTGTTTGTTGCACGTATCGCCGCGGCGAGCTTCATGGCTTACCTGCTTGGTCAGATTTTGGATGTGCATGTTTTCAACCGCTTACGTCAGCTTAAACAGTGGTGGGTTGCCCCAACGTGTTCAACGTTGTTCGGTAATGCGATTGATACCATCGCTTTCTTTGCGATTGCTTTCTACCAAAGCCCAGATCCATTCATGGCTGAACACTGGACTGAGATTGCACTGGTTGATTACGGCTTCAAACTTATCATCAGCTTAGGTTTATTCGTTCCGATGTACGGCGTGCTTTTGAACTACATCGTTAAAAAGCTGACGGCGGTAAACCCAGACTTTAAAGCGACAGGCGTGAACGTTTAAGGATTCAGGTTAGAAACGCATTAATGCCAAGATAAGAAAAAGCCCAAGTTAGTCTACTAACTTGGGCTTTTTTAATGTCTAGCGTCAGATATTAATATCAGAGGCATTCAATATTCAGTGGCCAGCCAATATCGGTTTGTCTATTCGACTCGATATCTAGTTCTGCAGCAGTAAGCGGGTTATCTGCTAACCATTGCTTAGAAAGCGTTAAAGTTAGATTGTTATCATCCGTCGTCAGCTTGAACTCAGGTTCTAGCGCTGGATTACGACGGTGAGTCAACAAAATAGCCAAACGCAGAATACGTAAGATACGTTTGCTACTCGTTCCTGAGATTGCGTGCTGCTCTGGCAATGAGGTTAACTGCTCGCGGTAGCGACGAGTTAACTCACCCAAGTAGTGCTTTTGCGCTCGAGTAAAGCCTGGTAGGTCTAAGTTCTGCAGTAGGTAAGCGCTGTGCTCGCCGCCTTTTTTGAAATCGATGGTTAAACCAATCTCATGAAGCTTAGCTGCAGTTTGCAGTAGGACACCAGCTTGAGGTTCTGAAACCCACGCTTCGGCGCCCGCTTGATCTAACAGCGTTTGTGCAACTACAGCAACTTGTTCACCGTAGCTTACGTCCATTTGATAGCGCGATTGAACACTCTTGATGGTACGTGCACGGATGTCTTCTTGGCGCAGCTCATCAACCATCTCGTAGGCTAGGCCTTCACGGAGTGCACCGCCTGCGAGTGTCATTGAATCTATTTCAAGCAACTCAAAAATAGCAATAAGAATAGAAAGGCCACTCGGGAACACTAATGCGCGTTCAAGAGTCAGTCCTTCGATTTCTAGCTCTTCCAAGCGCTCAGTAATCATGGCTTGTTTTTGTAGGCGCTTAAGTTTGGCATGAGTAATTACTTCATCCATGCCTTGAGCCAACATGATTTCTTGCAGTGCCTGAACAGTACCACTGGCACCCACACACACATCCCATCCGATATCAGTGTAGCTATCGAGGATAGGAGCTAACGTCGACTTCGCCGCTTCAATGGCGTTGTTAAAGTTAGTTGCGGTTAATTGGCGATCTTTAAAGTGGCGCTCAAGCCAAGTAACACAGCCCATCTTTAGGCTGGTTAGTGCTTTCGCTGAGAAGCCTTCACCAATGATCATCTCGGTGCTTGCGCCACCAATATCAACAACCAGTCGGCGGCCGCTGCCACCAGAAGTGTGCGCTACGCCTTTATAGATAGTCGCAGCTTCTTCTTCACCAGAGATAACATTGATGTCGTAACCAAGGATCTGGTTCGCTTTCTTTAGAAAGATATCCACATTGATAGCGGTACGTAGGGTCGCTGTACCGACAATGCGGATATTTTCTTTCGGAATATCTTGCAGTCGCTCTGCAAAGAGACTCAAACAGTCCCAACCGCGCTGCATGGCTTCAGTACTAAGCGCATTATTTTCATCTAAGCCTGCAGCTAAACGCACTTTGCGCTTAATTTTAGCCATGGTTTGTACGCTGCCATCGATATGACGCACAACGAGCATATGAAAACTGTTCGACCCGAGGTCGATTGCAGCGTAAAGCGGGGGTGACACTGTTTGACTCATAAGCGACTAAGCTTCCTTGTTATGACGCGGTTGGCGTGGGCGACGGTTTTGGTTTGGCTTACGGTTACCGTTGCGTGGGCCATTGTTGTTTGAACGGCGCTGTTGCGGGTTACGTGTGCGTAAGCGCAATGGTGCTGGTAGATCTTCTAGTAGTGCAGAAGAGTCGTAGTCAGACACAGGGATAGCGTGCTCAATGTATTCTTCGATTGGTGGCAAGTTGATTGCGTAATCTTCACAAGCAAAGCTGATCGAGTGACCACTTGCGCCAGCACGACCTGTACGGCCGATACGGTGAACGTAATCTTCACAGTCGTCTGGTAGGTCGAAGTTGAATACGTGTGTTACTTGAGGAATGTGTAGGCCACGTGCTGCAACGTCGGTTGCGACAAGCAGGTCAACATCACCTTTAGTGAATTGCTCAAGAATCTTTTCACGTTTCTTTTGAGGAACATCGCCAGTTAGCAGGCCAACGCGGTGACCATCTGCAGCTAGGTGACCCCAAACAGACTCACACTTGTGTTTAGTGTTAGCGAAGATGATAGCGCGCTCTGGCCATTCTTCTTCAACTAGCGTCTGTAGCAGTGCCATTTTGTGTTCGTTTGATGGGTAGAATAGCTCTTCCTGAATACGGTGACCTGTTTTACGCTCTGGCTCAACAACAACATGCTCTGGGTTGTGCATGTGTTCGAACGCTAGTTCTTGTACGCGGTAAGACAATGTCGCAGAGAACAGCATGTTCAGGCGATCTTTTGGCTCAGGCATACGGCGGAACAAGAAGCGGATGTCTTTGATGAAACCAAGATCGAACATGCGATCGGCTTCGTCAAGAACAACAGCTTGAATGTGGTTAAGGTTAAATACCTTTTGCTTGTAGAAATCGATGATGCGGCCAGTCGTACCAATTAAGATATCTGCGCCTTCTTCGATCTTACCTAGTTGCTTGTCGTAGCTTTCGCCACCGTAAGCAAGTGCTGCCTTGATACCTGTGCTTTCAACCAGAGAGTCAGCATCGTTGTAGATCTGAATCGCGAGTTCACGCGTTGGTGCCATAATAATCGCACGTGGCTGGTTAGGCTTACGCCCTTCATGCTCAGGTGTTTTTAGCAGGTGGTTAAAAGTAGCAGTAAGAAACGCAAGCGTTTTACCAGTACCCGTTTGGGCCTGGCCTGCAATGTCTTGGCCGGTGAGCAGTACCGGGAGCGCCAAGGCTTGGATAGGGGTACAATAATCGAACCCTTTTTTCTCCAATCCTTCAATGACTTGCGGAAGTAAATCCAAGTCGGCGAACTTTTGCTCTGTGATATGCGTCTTTTTCATTGCTATAGAATATCAGCTTAAGCTTGCAATACGAAAGTAAATACATTCCAATAGGGCATCTATTTACTGGTTATCATCCAACCAGTTCTAAAAAACACATTGGAGTGGAAGATGAGTGATAAGATTTTGCAGCTAACTGATGACGGTTTTGATAACGATGTAATCAACGCTGCAGGCCCTGTTCTTGTTGATTTTTGGGCAGAATGGTGTGGTCCATGTAAAATGATTGCGCCGATTCTTGACGAAATCGCAGACGAGTACGAAGGCAAGCTCACAATCGGTAAATTAAATATCGACCAAAATGCTGGTACTCCACCAAAATTTGGTATTCGCGGCATTCCAACGCTACTTCTTTTCAAAGATGGCGGCGTAGCAGCGACTAAAGTTGGTGCATTATCTAAAACTCAACTTAAAGAGTTCTTAGACGCTAACCTTTAATCAGGTCAGCATTTGAAAAGAAACCGTGCAGTTAACAAATGCGCGGTTTTGTTTTTTCTAAGCTATGGACTAGTCTTAGTTTTAGTGCTAATTTATCGCACGTTAATTGAACGAATTTCTCTTCTTGGTCGATCCTGTGACCAAATCCTTCTTAACTTAAGAAAACAGATCCTATTTTGACTAAACAAACTTCCACCACTATGAATCTTACTGAACTGAAGAACAGACCTGTGTCTGAGCTTGTTAAACTTAGCGAAAGCTTAGGTCTTGAAAATCAAGCTCGCCTAAGAAAACAAGACATTATCTTCTCCATCCTTAAAGCGCATGCAAAAAGTGGTGAAGACATCTTTGGTGATGGTGTTCTAGAAATTCTTCAAGACGGTTTTGGTTTCCTACGTAGCGCCGACAGTTCATACCTGGCTGGCCCAGATGATATCTACGTATCTCCAAGCCAAATTCGTCGTTTTAACCTTCGCACAGGTGACTCTATTGGCGGTAAAATCCGTCCACCTAAAGATGGCGAACGTTACTTTGCACTGCTTAAAGTAAACACGGTTAACTACGACAAGCCAGACAACGCTCGTAACAAGATTCTTTTCGAAAACCTTACTCCTCTTCACGCCAACGAACGTATGGTGATGGAAGCGGGTAATGGCGCAACTGAAGATATTACGGCTCGTATTCTTGACCTTGCATCTCCGATTGGTAAAGGTCAGCGTGGTCTGATTGTTGCTCCGCCTAAAGCGGGTAAGACAATGCTTCTGCAAAACATTGCTCAAAGCATTGCTCGTAACCACCCTGAGTGTGAACTAATGGTTCTGCTTATCGATGAGCGTCCAGAAGAAGTAACGGAAATGCAGCGTCTAGTTAAAGGCGAAGTAGTTGCTTCAACATTCGATGAGCCAGCATCTCGCCACGTACAAGTTGCAGAAATGGTTATCGAGAAAGCGAAACGCCTTGTTGAACACAAGAAAGACGTAGTTATCCTACTGGATTCTATTACTCGTCTAGCTCGTGCTTACAACACTGTGATCCCTTCATCAGGTAAAGTTCTTACTGGTGGTGTTGACGCGAATGCTCTACATCGTCCAAAGCGTTTCTTCGGTGCGGCACGTAACGTAGAAGAAGGCGGTAGCTTAACGATCATCGCAACAGCACTGGTTGATACTGGTTCTAAGATGGATGAAGTTATCTACGAAGAATTCAAAGGTACAGGTAACATGGAACTGCACCTTAACCGTAAGATTGCTGAAAAGCGCGTATTCCCAGCTATCGACTTCAATCGTTCTGGTACTCGTCGTGAAGAGCTTCTTACCAAGAACGATGAACTACAGAAGATGTGGATCCTGCGTAAGATTGTTCACCCAATGGGCGAAATCGATGCAATGGAATTCCTTATCGACAAGCTAGCAATGACCAAAACGAACGATGAGTTCTTTGACGCAATGCGTCGTCAGTAATATTGATTAGCTGATCGTTATTTAATAAGCGCTGCCCTCGGGTGGCGCTTTTTATTTGCATTTTGTAGCGGTAGCTTGCAGAATGAGCAAAAGTGTTACAAGGAAGTTAAAATGCAACATGGACTGTTGTCATCATTACTCTTGTCTACTTCACTGTTATTTTCACCGGTTGGTATGAGTTATGCCACCGAGATGTCTCCACTTACAGTAGAGTCTTGGCTTGAGAATGATCAAGTAAAACTGAAAACTGCTGAACTAATCGAGCTTGTCGTACGTGACGAAGTCAATTCACTACGCTTTGCGCTTGAGCGCCTGACATTTCCCCAGCAAGAGGTGGCTCGTTACCAACTCTTGAAGAAGCTTGAACAGCAAAAAATCGTACTCACACCCAAGATGTCTATCTTCATCGAGCAGCAACTCGCTATCACGCCCACTTATCAAGTATTAGAGCGTGGAGATGGTTACGAGTTTACGGTACCTGCCTTTAATTATCCTTCAATTGCTAATCGTCTCATCAAGCAGTGGCGTCAAGATCAGAAGACACTGGTGTTTGTGCTAGATGCAGAGAAGCAGGACCTCGACTTAAAAGAGTGGTTATCTGGATCTGAACATCAAGTTCAAACGCGAGAAGCGCTGCTCATTAGAGAGCTAGATAGTTTGTCTCCTGAAGCGGTTGGTTATCTAACTAAGCAACTCACCGCATCTTCTATTGTTAGCTGGTTACCTTCCACTGAGGTGGTGGTTCGATTAGCGCAAGTGAGCGAAGATCCAGAGGCCTATAAGATTTTATGGCGAATGAAGGCCGATTATCATAGCCAAGCTGAGCTAGTTCGCCTTGCTGACACCAAACAAGCGTTCGCGTTAGAACAAGTAATGGCTGCGACTAAAAATCCGCGTTTGAAAGATGAAGCGATTACCTTGCTCACTAAGGTTAACCCGTTATCAGAAGAGGTGAAGCAGTTTCTTGTCTCTAGGATGGCGATTGCCGATGAAGCCCCATTAGTCGCGCGTGAACTCGCCAAACAAGGTCATACGCGATGGTTGCAAGATCTCGTCAATGATAACCCTCAGGTGAAGAGCTCTTTGATCGAGCAAGCATTACCGTAAAGTGGATTTTGCCTCTCAATAACCACACTAAAAAGGGGGATCTCAGTGTCACCCTTTTTGATATACTGAGCGCAGAATAATCAGCATGTAGAAGTCCTATGAGTTTTAAAGATTTACGTGATTTTATCGACCATCTTGAAAGTATTGGTCAGTTGAAACGCATTTCTCACCCAGTCGATCCAGACTATGAAATGACCGAGATTAGCGACCGTACTCTACGTGCTGGTGGCCCGGCTCTTTTGTTTGAAAATCCAGTAGGCTATGACATGCCTGTTTTGACTAATCTATTTGGTACACCTAATCGGGTTGCTATTGGTATGGGGCGTCAGGAAGTCAAAGAACTGCGCGAAGTGGGTAAGTTGCTTGCTTACCTAAAAGAACCAGAGCCACCAAAAGGCTTTAAAGACGCTCTTGATAAACTGCCTGTGTTTAAGCAAGTCTTAAACATGCCAGCTAAACGCCTTCGCAAAGCGGCTTGCCAACAAGTGGTATGGCAACGCGATGACGTCGACTTAGATAAAATCCCCGTGATGAGCTGTTGGGCTGACGATGTCGCGCCATTGCTAACGTGGGGATTAACGGTTACTCGTGGTCCGAACAAGAAACGCCAAAACTTAGGTATCTATCGTCAGCAGAAGATCGGTAAGAACAAAATCATCATGCGTTGGTTAGCCCACCGTGGTGGCGCGCTGGATCTACGCGATTGGATAGAAACCAACCCAGGTAAACCATTTCCGGTATCGGTAGCATTTGGTGCCGACCCTGCCACCATTCTTGGTGCGGTTACGCCAGTGCCGGATACTTTATCTGAGTACGCGTTTGCAGGCTTACTACGTGGTAGTAAAACTGAGGTCGTTAAATCAATCAGCAACGACTTAGAGGTTCCTGCAAGTGCGGAAATCGTGATGGAAGGTTACATCGACCCGAATGAATTTGCGGATGAAGGGCCTTACGGAGACCATACTGGTTACTACAACGAGAAAGAAAAGCACCATGTGTTTACTATTACTCATGTAACTATGCGCGAAAACCCTATCTATCACAGCACCTATACTGGCCGTCCACCTGATGAGCCTGCGGTATTGGGTGTTGCACTAAATGAAGTGTTTGTGCCTATTCTTCAAAAGCAGTTCCCAGAGATTGAAGATTTTTATCTACCGCCTGAAGGTTGTTCGTACCGAATGGCAGTCGTGACCATGAAGAAGCAATACCCAGGTCACGCCAAGCGAGTGATGATGGGTGTATGGTCTTTCTTACGCCAATTCATGTACACCAAATTTGTATTGGTGTGCGATGAAGATGTCAATGCACGCGATTGGTCTCAAGTAACCGCAGCGATGTGCGAACATATGGATCCGTCACGCGATAGCTTGATGATAGAGAACACGCCGATCGATTCATTGGATTTCGCATCGCCCGTGGTTGGGTTAGGTTCTAAGATGGGCCTAGATATCACTAAGAAGTGGGATGCAGAGTTAGCGCTATCTCCAGATATTCAATCAGCACCTACAAATAGTGAACATATAGAGGGTAGCTTGGCTGAGTTAACTAAGGCTCACCCTGAAATTATTGATATTCACCTACAGAACGACAACGCCAGTATGGTTGTGGTGTCTATTGATAAGCAAGCTACAGGTAATGGTAAGAAAATCATGGAAGCAGTTTGGTCTCAATTTGATGAAAACAAGTTTGTTATCGTGTGTGACGGCGATGTCAACGTGAGTGATTGGAATGACATTATTTGGGCGGTAACGACAAGAATGGATCCGGAGAGAGATACGTTATTCCTACAGAATGAAAATGGACACTCCAAAATGGGTCTCGATGCGACCAATAAGTGGGAAGGTGAATGCCTTCGTGAGTGGGGTGTACCAATCACAAAAGATCCTGATGTCGTCAAAAAGATTGATAGCATCTGGGAACAGCTAGGAATTTCATGAGCTACCAAGTAGTCTTATACCCAGAAAACATCAGTTTCACCGTAGAAAAAGGGCAAACGGTCTTGGATGCTGCGCTCAACAGCGATATCTATTTCCCAAACCGTTGCCAAGTTGGCGCATGCGCAATGTGTATGTGCAAAAAATTAGAAGGGCAAGTGAGTTACCACCTTGAACCCATGCTCACAGAGAAAGAGCAGCAACAAGGCTGGATTTTTGCTTGCCAAGCATTTGCAGAAAGTAATTTAGTTCTAACCTTTGCCGATTAAGGGTTAGTAAGAGGAAGAACATGACTATTAAATGTAAAGTGAAGTCTATCGAGCCTTTGGCTTGTAATACTTACCAAATCCTACTTCACCCAGAAACACCCGTCGCTTTTAAAGCGGGTCAGTATCTGATGGTTGAAATGGGCGAGAAAGATAAGCGCCCATTCTCTATCGCAAGTAGCCCTTGCCGTCACGAAGGTGAACTTGAACTACACATAGGCGCTGCTGAGCACAATGCTTACGCACTAGAAGTGGTTGAAGCGATGAAGAAGGCACAAGCTGAAAATGGCGATATTGCTATTGATGCTCCACACGGAGATGCTTGGATTAAAGAAGAAAGCGATCGCCCTCTATTATTGATTGCTGGTGGTACTGGTTTCAGTTACGTGCGTTCTATTCTGGATCATTGCATCGCGCAAAATAGCTCGAAAGAGATCTACCTATATTGGGGCGCGAAAGATGAGTGCCAGTTATATGCGAAAGAAGAGCTGGTTGGCATTGCAGAAAAGCATAGCAACGTACATTTTGTACCAGTAGTAGAAGAAGCACCGGAAGTGTGGCACGGTCAAACAGGTAATGTGCTTGAGGCTATCACGCAAAGTTTCGAATCATTAGCTGATTTTGATATCTATATTGCAGGTCGTTTTGAAATGGCGGGTGCTGCAAGAGACCTATTTACTCAGAATAAAGAAGCAAAGCGTGCTCATATGTACGCTGATGCTTACGCATTTATCTAACAATACCTTTAGATTTTGAGTAAAAAGAGAGCAGAAATGCTCTCTTTTTTACGTTTAGGTGAACTATTAGGCAGTTAACCCCTATTTATTCATTTTTTATGAAAAAGTAGTTGCTAAGCTGAGAGGGTTCCCTATAATGCGACACCACTGAGACGGCAGACGCCACAAGGCTTCAGCAAGAATCAGTAAGACGGAAAGCGACAAAAAATTAATTTTCAAAAAGTGTTTGACACTGAATGTTAATTCGCTAGAATGGCCGTCCACTTCGAGAGGCTCCTTACTTAAAAGGAACGCTTAAGAAGTTAAGCTCTTTAACAATTTAAA
>NZ_MCSD01000015.1:0-177133 GCF_002872555.1 Vibrio sp. 10N.286.55.E10 | reverse complement strand
ATAAATACTTAAGCGTTATACAAAGGGAGTAATCTAAACCATGGAAAAGGTTGATTGGCACAAGATTGAGATACTCGATACAACTGTCATTACAGACACTTATAAAACGACTCAAAATGTTCGTAGATATTTCAAATCCAAATTTGGCGATGATTTCAAATTCGACCGAGGTTTTATGCAATGGATGCAAGGAGCTACTGGTCTCACAATGATTGATGCCTGCAAAGAATGGTCGAGTCGCCAGAAACTAAAGTAAGGTAGTGATCAAAGGTAAGGCACTAAGTTCTGCGGGTGTTGCTAGGCTTTGTATAACAAGCAATTTAAGCAGACTGTCAACGCTTGGCATTTTCAACTCGGCTTAGCTTCAGTGATTTAGGTGGTAGATTTGAGTGTATTAGTAGCGTTGTCAGCTACTTAATTGGGCGTTAGCCCACAGGCTTCACAATGACGGAGGAACATGATGAAAGGTCAAATAGTCGAATGGAATGACAATAAGGGCTATGGCTTTATTTCTTCAGCGGGTGGCGAGTTGAGAGTATTTTTCCATATTTCATCGGTCAAAAATCGAGGCTACCGTCCTAAACTAACAGATAGTGTAAGCTATGACGTGACTGAAGATAACAAGGGGCGTCTTAATGCTAAAAATGTTGTAGTCCAAGGGGTTAATGGTTTTCCTTTCACAGTTTTATTTGGTTTTAGCTTTTTGGTTGCCGCAATCACATCGGTAGTTCTGTTTAAAGGTGAGCTACTCCTGATCCCGTTATATCTTTTAATGAGCATTTTCACATATTTGATGTTCGCTTGGGACAAACAAGCTGCACAAGGTGGAGCTTGGCGAACATCGGAAAATACCCTTCATTTGCTTTCATTACTAGGTGGTTGGCCAGGAGCATTATTGGCTCAGTTCCAGCTACGGCATAAATCGAGAAAGCAGCCCTTTAAATTTATTCTTTGGGTTACGATAATGATAAACATCGGCTGTTTTGTTTGGTTGTTTAGTGAACCTGGCAGGAAGTTGATTCAAGGTCTTTTGGGCTCGTTTTAGAACTGTTGGTCTAATTCAACAGTGGGCTAACAAACGACTATGGCGTCAGTGATTAATTTTTGGCTGTATTTTCATCCCACATGGCGCCACCTCTCAGCATAGAATTAAGGGTCACAGCGATCTTGCGTACACACGCGATTATTACGACTTTCTTAGGCATCCCGGCAGCTAAAAGTCGAGCATAAGTCGCTTTGAATACGAGGTTACATTGCATGGCTGACATCATTGCCATATATAATACTGTGCGTACTTGCGTTCGACCGCCTTGGAGCTCGCGCTTACCTTTGTAGCGTGCACTTTCGCGTGTTATTGGAGCGACACCAATGAGCGGCATATTTGCTATTGTAGTTAGTAGTTAGTAGTTTAGAGCGAGTTACCGACTTATGAAGTATGACCTTACCATTTTGGTCTACGGCATGAAGACTAAAGTAGTTTTTAGCTAGGTCGATACCGCAGAAATAAGAATAATCAGACATGGTGCCTCCGATGCATTTAAGTACCACATAAGTGTGGCAGATCCTCGGTAGGGGGAATCCATGTCATTCGTTAGCTGGGTTTTAATTTTTGCAGAAACTTTACAGCTTCAATATGCTGTAGTCTTTCGTACCTACGGCTTAAATGTTTAAATTGCCTTAGTTTTCTCTTATAGGTTAAAGGTGTCTATTGTGAGTAAAGTATTGGTTAGTTCATGTTTACTTGGGTGCAAAGTTCGTTATGACGGCAATGATTTAAAACCTGAATCTCCTGAGTTTCAGAAGTTTGTCGAAGCAAATGAAATTGTCTCTTTCTGCCCTGAAGTTGCTGGAGGTTTGCCAACACCTAGAGTTCCGGCTGAAATCTGTGGAGGCGATGGCACTAACGTCATCGAAGGCTCTTCGAAGATCATGGGAAAAGATGGCTCTGACGTAACAAAGGAGTTCCTCAAGGGAGCTAGGTTAGCTTTGAAAATTTGTCAGAAGGAAAATATCTCAAGTGCGATTTTAACGGATGGGAGCCCTTCTTGTGGCAGCTCTCAGATTTACAATGGAAAATTTGAAGGAACAAAAGTTGTTGGCGTGGGCGCCACTACTGCATTACTTCGCCAAAACGGTATAACTGTTATGAGTCAGCATGACGTTGCTAACTCTAAAAATAGCCCAAGTGAGTAGCTTGTAATACAACTAACAAGAGACTAAAGCAGATTCACACTAATTGGTTTGATTCAACTGTGTTGATTTAGGTGCCAGGGTTTAGATTAGGCGGTGATGTGCTGACAAATAATAGAGGGATCATGAGTAAAATCTATTTCGTATGTGGCTTTATCGGTTCGGGTAAAACGACTTACTCTAAATCGCTTGCAGAAAAGCATGGCGCTTTTCGTTTTTCGATCGACGAGTGGATGATTCCTTTGTATGGCGAGCATATGGAGCGTGAGGTTTTTGATAGCCGACTGGCTACGCTTCAAGGCTTATTCAAGGACTCTGCAATGCAACTCTTTTCTTTGGGTATTCCTGTGATTTTCGACTTTGGTTTTTGGCGTAAATCTGACCGAGACTCTTTTACAAGCTGGGCATCAAACCTAGGTGTGGACAGCGAAGTTCACTACCTTGATGTTCCGTTTGAGACTTGTAAGAAGAGGGCATTTAGTCGTAACTCGAAACTCAATGGTAAGTCTTATGAAATGACACCAGAAATGTTAGATCTGTTTTGGTCTTTGTTTGAGGTTCCAACTTCAAATGAAAATGTTGTTTGGGTTCAACAGGAAGCTTGATAAGGTATGTAGTCAGGCGCGAACGTGAGTGGCGTTTTTGTTATCTAGCTTGTGTTCTAAGTCTCACGTTACATTGGGTTTATGAAAGTCTGAGTCGTCCATCGAATAGTAGTGCAACAAGGGCATTTCTCATGCCGTATTTTTGGTAATTAGTTCTTCCTGTCGATTATCGAATTTGTCCTAAACCCACTATTAAGGCAGGGAACCCCAATGAATAGAACGCTATGGTTCGCACTCATTTCGCTTTTGTTTTCAATGACAATGGTATTTTGTACATACAGTTATGGCACAGAGAGCCACGTTGAAGTAATCACACTCACTTTAGTACTGTCGGGCCCTCTGATTTTGACCTTTGCGCTTGTTGTCATCTTTTGTGGCGCACCTGTCATTAACAGGCACAAGTTACTTGGAACCGTTGTAATTTGTGTGCATGGATTTACAGCCTCACTGCATGTGCTGTGGAACGGTTTTATGTTTGTCGATGTGATTAATAAACAAGGCTTAGGTCCGGGACAAGGTTATTCTGGTTTGATACTTTGGGTTGGTAGTATCAAGGCGATGCTACTTGGTTTGGTTGTGGGAGTATGCCTGCATTACTTGCTACGATTATTTAGAAAGGCCGCAGTAAGATAGCGGTTGGCTAGTTAGTGGGTTGTTCGTTGTCTATAGGAGTTGTCGCTGTGTTTTATAGTAAGGAATTCAACAAGGGATTGCTGCTCATCCTTGTTGCGATAAGTGCTTTCGTTGTCGTTACCTCTGAGAATAACCCCGGGACATTAGTCGCTCACGTCATCAACGGTTTAATCGCTTTGCTCTTTTTTTCGATGACAATTGAGGTCAAAGACAATGTACTAAGCTGGTATTTTGGTTTTGGCTTTTGGCGTAAGAATGTAGAAGTATCAGACATTGCAGAGACATCGTTCTATCAAAGCAAGTGGTATCAAGGTATTGGTATCCGAATGCTGAATGATGGCTGGTTGTATAATGCATCGATAGGTTCAGCGCTGAAGTTAAGCTTAAGCAATCGAAAGCATGTTTACATTGGTTGTAAGGATACGGACGGTTTAAAGCTGGCCTTGAAAACCGCTAACGAACAGATAACTGAAAAATGATTTACTACGCTTGGCACTTTTCATATCAAGTTGGACTAATTTTTAAGGCTCTATGCTTTAAGTGAGCTGCACTTTAATATCTCAACAAGTGAATCGGAGATTGAATGGACAAAGCAATCAAAACACATTTCGATGAGTATCCCGATGGTGTTCGAGCTCGGCTTGAAGAGTTGCGTGCATTAATTTTTGAACTTTGTTCTGATTTGGATTTAGGTGACGTCGAAGAGTCTCTGAAATGGGGCGAGCCGAGTTACAGCGTTAAGACGGGCAGTCCAATTCGAATCGATTGGAAATTAAAATCGCCAAATAACTATTACTTGTTCTTTAACTGTCAAACGAAGCTAATCGACACATTCAGAGAATTGCACGATGGCACATTGGCATTTCAAGGTAATCGGGCAATCATCTTGAACCTAACTGAACCACTTCCCAAAGCACCAATCAAGCAGTGCTTAGAGTTAGCCTTAACTTATCAACAACGAAAACATCTACCGCTTCTTGGCGCGTAATTCTTACGCGCTGTCATTATTTTTCTTAAACTGGTTATCTGTGTTCTAGCTATCACTCTTTAAAGCGTTAAGACTGTACCATCTTGATTAGTATCAAGAGGCTAGGGAAGCTCTATAACCAACGCTGATTGTATTGCTTACCGTTTAAAAAGTTGTTCTAGTCACCTTGTATTTCAGACTTAAAAGGAAGTTGTATGAATTTAGATAAAGCCAAGAAACGCATCGCAAAGCAGGTTAAAAAAGGCGACCACGGATACCCAAAAATCACGTTAGCGTACTACGGAGCGACCAAAGAACTCGCAACGGAAGTCGCGGTTCAATTCATGTTGGGTGAGGGCGATGGTGTTCAAGAAGAGCGTTTTTCTTGTGAAACCGAAATTCGAGATAATGAACTAATCCAAACGACGTTACTCAAGATAATCGAGCGCGCTAATGTTAACTCAGTGATTGAAGTTGAAGGCGTAGCTGTTCTTTAGTTTTGTAAGAATCAGTCGGCGTGCTAGAAAAATTTACTCATAATTTATCAAGGAAGAAACGTTATGAAATTAGCTCAGTTAAATATCGCTTTGGCGAAATACCCGTTAGATGCGCCAGAAATCAAAGAGTTTGTCGATAACTTAGAGTTGGTTAATGGAATCGCAGAAAGCAGTGAAGGGTTCGTTTGGCGTCTGAAAGATGAATCTGGTGATGCGACCAATATCCAAGCTTTTGATGATCCGAATATGATTGTGAATATGTCGGTGTGGGACTCTGTAGATTCGTTAAAGAACTTCATGTTTCGCACACATCACCGTGATTTTATGCGCCGAAAGGGTGACTGGTTTCATCGTTTACCTGAAGATACTTATGTTCTTTGGTGGATCGAAGAAGACCGTATTCCCACACTCGAAGAAGCGATAGAGCGACTTGAACACCTCAGAGAAATCGGTGATACGCCGTATGCCTTCACTTTTAAAACCAATTTTACAAAGTCAGAAGCGCCAAAGTAGCGTTCATAGATAACCAAGGTTATGTTTTTTAGACGTTTTATAGCAATCCCCGTGAAGATGAGTCGATTGTTGGTATGATGTTTCTATAGTCTTCGAGAGGTTTAATGATGTTGAAAATGAAAAGTAGTGTACTTGCGGTGTGTTTATTTGGTTTCAGCATGGTTGCTACTGCTTCAACACTGGAAGAGTGTGCCAAACTCCTTCCAGATGGTCACACGTATAAAGTAGAGATCATTTTAGACGTAGATAAGACTGAGAAGGATCCAGTGGTGAAAGGCAGTTTTGGTGTGACGGGCGGAGCCGATGCGCCAGATACTTTCGATATCGGTGGTTTTGTCGAGTGTGCTGGTCCTCTGATCAAAACCGTAGATACAGACAGCAACGATGCGTCTAATTCCTAGTCACTGGTTGTCGCGTAAATAGTTCACTTTCGTCATGGAAGACATGATCAGGGGTACTTAAACTAGGTTGAGGTGAATAGGTTAATTATGGGCGACTATTTAGATATTTGGTTTACGGTTACCTCCTTAGTTTTTATTGTAAGCTTACTTTCAGCTCTTTTTGTTGGGGTCTGGCGTAAAAATATAAAAGCGTTGATTCTATTAAGTGGAGTCGCAGCAATCAGTATCGTTCTGTTTCTCTCTCAGAAGTATCAAATCCGAAAGCTCCTCGCTGAAGAGCTGAGCGTGTCGAGTTTCGTTGTGGAGGCTCATGAGGAGTTTGAGGAATCTAAATTGTTAGACTCTTTGAGAAGTAGTAACTACGTAACGATAAATAGAACGAAGCCTTTATCAAAAAGTAAAGTACGTATTGCTATTAACTCTGGCGAGGTTGAGTTATTGATAGCTCAAGACTCTAAGAACGAAGAACTGTTTTGGATCTATTACCCTAAATACCGATTTAGTCGTTTAAACCCAATTGGAAAGGTACATATCCGTTAAACATGGGTGCACAATTGCCACAGCGACTTTCAGTAACAAAAATACCGCCGATGATTTCGGCGGTATTTTCTTATTAAGCTTATCTGAACGATTACAGCTTATTGTTTAGGTGAACAGCGTGTAGCTTTGTTAGTTCACAGAAGCTAACTCGACACTTTGTGTTTCTCTAGCGACTTTCCAATCTCCACCTAACGCTTTATACACGGCAATCGTGGTGTTGGCGGTTTGAAGCTTGGCGGCTACTTGGCGATCTTGCATCGCTTTTTGTTGTCTTTGTGCGTCTAGCACCGATAAGTAATCGACTAGGCCTGCTTTGTATAGCGACTTTGCTTTGTTCACCGCGTTATCGACGGCAAGGGTAGCTTCATCGTTTGGCTTGTTTTGAGGCAGTAAAAAGCCAGCCGATAAATCACTATCAAAGCTGGCTTTGTGTTCACATTGGACAAGACTGCTCTATTTTTCACCTTGGACTAAGCAGCTGGTTCTCTCACTTTAGACCATACTGGTTTAGCGACCGCGACCATTAACCATAACGACGATCGTTTTTGTTATGATGCTCAGGTCAGTGGCAATCCAAGATTTCATAGAACATAGACTCAGTGCGTAGCTGTGATCAAAACCTACTTTACGACGTACATCATCGATGCAGGTGTCATAACCTTGGTTCACTTGTGCAAGCCCTGTAATACCCGGCATTACGCCATAAGTGCGGTCAGCAAAGTAAGGGATTTCGTTCTCTAGTTTAGTGTAAAAAGTAGGGCGCTCAGGGCGTGGACCAATAAGAGACATTTCACCTTTTAATACATTAAACAGTTGTGGCAGTTCATCGAGACGAGTCTTTCTCAAGAATCGACCAACCGGTGTGATTCGTGGGTCATTCGCGGTTGCCCAAACTGCACCAGAGCGAGTTTCTGCATCTTCGTACATGCTACGGAACTTCATGATTTCAAATAGTTCCATTTTCTGTGGTGTTGATTTACCAACGCGAAGTTGGCGGTAAAAAATAGGACCACGAGAAGTGAGTGCAATCGCCATTGCAATCAGTGGAAATACCGGTGCTAGCAGAATCAAAGCAATCAATGAGCTTACCAAATCAAATGTACGTTTAGCTCGTGAAATTTTGTCTTGGTATAGGTTTTGAGTAGATAGCTGTTCAATGTTCATCATAATAAGTCCTTAATGATTCGCTCGTGTCCAAGGTGAGTTTTCTAGTCCGATTAGGTAACGTATGCCACCAATGAAGTTGGCGTAGTGTCCAACTATCAAATAAGAGATTAATGAAATAGGTTTGTTTACTAAACGCTTTGGCAAGATACAGCCAATTACGCCAATGGTATAAACGGTAACTTGAGCCCATAACAGTGCTTCGAACACCAAGTAGTTGCTAAGCAAGATGGAGCACACTAAGCACACAATCATTAAATATGGTGTTAGGAGGCGAAGTCCTTTTCCTGAGAAGAACGCAAACGCGATGCCTTTGAACTTCGGGCTGAACAAGCCGAACAATCGAATCGCTTGTTGCATGTTGCCCGCTGAAATACGAAGTCTTCTTTTGAAGTCTGTTTCTAGGTTCGATTCTTCTAGCTCTAGTGCCACCATTTGGGTTTCATACTCAGCAATGTAACCTTGTTTTACGATTTGCATCGGTAAGATGAAATCATCATTGATGGTATTTAAAGGAAGTAGTTCAAAGAGGTGTGTTCTGAATAAGTAGAAGGCGCCATGAGAACCTAAGCTCGAACCTAATGAAGCCTCAGACTCTTTAACGGCGGTTTGGTACTGCCAGTAAGTGTTTTCGCCTTCGTTGCCTGTTGGGCAAAGCTGATACGTTGCGTTTACCACGCCAACCTTGTCACTTTCAAAATGAGCGGCAGCAATAAGTAATGCATCCAATGAAATAAGGGCGGAAACGTCACTCAATGCTGTAAGGTCACTGGTGATATGTGTCACTTCCTCATTAATAACCGCTACTTTACCTCGGTTCAATTGGTGGTCATGTATCTCAAAATGAATATCACTACACATCGCTTCTTGGATGGTCATCTGAGCAATTGCGACCGTGTTATCGGTACAACCATCGCAAGCGATAATGACTTTCAGTTTCTTTTTTGGGTAATCGAGAGAAGCAAGGTTACGAATCTTGTCTGCAATCCACTGTTCTTCGTTAAATGCAGGAACAAGAACGGTGATGGTCGGTAACGTGCAATCTTGTTGTTCCTCTTTGTAACAACGATGACTCTCTTCAACTTGACGTGCAGGGTGGTTTTTCGCGTACCAGCGCAGCAATAAAGGGTAGGCTGCGTGATGATAGACAATCAACGCACCTGAAAATAAACAAAGTCCGGCAAGTAACCAATCGATCATGCGTAAGCTCCTTCTGAGATGCTGTTGTAAGAGGCAACCATATTCACTATGTCGAAGTTGTCTAGTACATAGTGGCGGGGTGACAAAAAGCGCTCATTTTGAGTTTCTAGTAACGCATTGGCTAACTCTATAATGCTGCCCTTTTTAACAAGGGTGCTACTGATTGGGCATAAGGTTTCATCGACAGCGCCAACGTCCATTGCGACGGTTGGAATATTGCACGCTTGAGCTTCGAGTGTTGAAAGAGGCAACCCCTCGTGGCGAGAAGGAAGGCAGAAAGTATCCAACGCTCCGTAAAACGTGGTCATGTCGTCGACTAGGCCGAGGAAGATGACTCGGTCACTGAGATTCAATCGGCTAGTGAGTTGCTCTAGTTGATTGCGTTTCGTACCGCCGCCAGCAAATGCAACAACCATGTTTTCAGGTAGAAGAGTCAACGCTTTGATGAGTTGGTCTTGGCCTTTGACATGTTCTAGACGACCTGCACAGCCGATGATGTGTTTGTCTGTTGGTAGGTTTAGGTTTGCTCTTGCATGCTCTTTCGACATTGGCTTAAATTTCTCACAATCCACACCATTTTTGATGGTAATGATGTTCTCGTAAGAAAAAGCGGTGCGGAGCTGGTTGTAAACACGTGTCGCGTCGGCAACCAACGTTGGCTGAGCAGCTTTTAAAGCAAGCGCTTGTAAACGGCGACGTTTACTATTGTTTAGGTGCCAAGCATCATGTTCAGTATGAATTCGAGTTGGAACACCCGTTACGCGGGCGGCATATCCAGCATAAAGTAGGGGGCCGATGTGATGGGTATGAACCACATCAGGTTGAATACCATTAAATGCTTTAATCAATTTGATGATGATATTGAATTGCACACCTGGTGGCTTATCCAAAAAGACGATCTGATTTTGGTACTGCTTTAATTTAGGCCAGTTGTTGATCGAGTCTTGTTTTGTTCCTTCTAGACTGACAATCAACACTTGGTCTGTTGGTTTAGCAAGGCGCAGCAAATCAAGAGTTAGGGTTTCTAAGCCACCCGGAGCAAGGTGCTGAACAACGTGTATGATCTTTTTGCCATGCTTCGTTAAATGCGTATTCATAATTTGAACCCTGCCTTTATAATTCTTGTTTCGCCTTTCTGCCGTTTCTCGTGAAGTAACTTCTTTAAAACGTTTAACTACACAAGGAGATAGCAGGAGTTGTGCCAACTAAATAATCTCTAATTTTCAATTACTTAAACACGGTTCGTCTGAGGCGGTTTTCATTTCTCAAAATGGGAATCAAAACAAAATGCGATTGAATGGCTGTTTGGATCATAGGGCTTAGGGAAATTAGGAAGTGGGTTTAAGAACTTGGGGTGTTAGACAAGCAAAACGCCAATCGAGTGTTGGCATTTATTGTAAGGGAGTAAACCTCAGGTAAGGTCTGATTTTAAAGCTGACTAGCTCATTTTAGGAATTACCGTTATTACTGGAACACCCAAGATATCTTCGATTTCGGCTTTACGTTTGATTGTAGAATCGAATAACTCAAACAATACCGCAAGACCAATGCCCAATCCGATGCCTGCAACAAATCCAGCCAGAACAAAGATAAAAGTCGGCATGTTAGATTTCATGCTAGGTGTGAAAGGCAAGTCGATAATTTTCACACGTTTGTTTTGCTCGAATACCCCAAGCGAACCCGTTAGCTGAGCCATTTCATAACGTTCTGTCAGTTCATCATAAAGTTGGCGCTTAATCTCAACTTGTCGCTTAAGACGGTACATCTCTTTTGCATTTTCACCGAAGTTATTGGCCTTGTGTTCTAGTTCGAAAATCATAGTACGAAGGCTTTTGGTCTCTTCTGTTAAAGACTCAAAGCGAGCACGAACCAGTTGTAGGCTATGTAGTTGAGTGACCAAAAGAGGTTGGGTATCAGAAAGTTTGTTCAGTGTCGTGCTACTTGCAATGTCCCAAAGTTGGTCGCTGTTCATCGTTGGTTGGGTTACTTCGAGTAAACTTTTTCTCTCATTTTCAAGTCTGTCTAATTCACGGACTTTAGCTTGCACAGCACTGTGTTTGTCTGTGTATTTAGCTTGTAACAGGGCAAGGTCGCTTCGAATATCGATGATTTGGTCTTCTAATTTACCTATCACAGGGTTGGTTCTTGAAAGTTGTTGGTCAATTGAGCCAAGACTTTTTTCAACGCCCGATAACTCTGCCTCTTTTTCAGCAAGGTTCTGTTTCAGCGATGCTAAGCGGTTTAAGCTTTGGCTTTGTACTTCTGGCGTCGATTGCACGTTTTCGTTCATGTACAAGGCCAATGCTTCTTCTGCTGTTTCAAGTTCAATACGACGCTTGTCTATATGAATTTTTAAAAAGTCACTTGAATCTTCAATAGATGAGCGTTCCGGCGCTAACAATTGTTCAATGAAATGTTCACTGACCGATCGCAGCGTCGCTTCCATTCCAGTTGGAGTGTTGGACGTTAAACTGATCTTGAGAAAGTCTTTTCCAAGCTGAGTAACTGATAAGCGTTGAGACAAGTCGGTGATGATTTCTTCTTTTTCTAGATCTGGCATATCTGGTGTGGTTAGCTGCAATTCATCAGCGACCGAGTAAAGAACATGTCGACTGTGTAGCAGCGTTCTTAATGCATTGAGTCGGTCTTTGAGCATGGTAGAAACGGCTATGTCTTCCAAGAATGGATTCATTTTGGCGGTTTCTTGAATCAACATACTGGTATGCGCGTCATATTTGGTCGGAGCCAACTTGCTTACACCGAAGCCTACAAAGGGCAAAATAAGCATTGGTAGAACGATAACGTAGCGTTGGCGCCACATGGCATTGATGATGGCCAATAACCGCAATTTCAGATTATTCATAATAGCTCCAACATCCAATGAACGAAGTTACCACGGTTCTGCCAACTCTCTTGTTCGACGACAGAGATAGGTGAATTGCTCAGTTGGCGCGCATGGTCAAGCGCCCAAATCATTTGATTTGCACTGCCAACAGTCGTTACGTGCTCTTGGTATGGAACTAAAGCAGGGAATGGCGTTGTGATAATTGGTGTGCCGGCCGCAAGGTATTCCATTAGTTTAAGTGGGCTGCAAGCTCGGATCTGCTCGTTATCAACAAACGGCAATAAGCTCACATCCCAGTGTTGAGAATAGCTCGGTAATGTATGGTGCGGACGTGGGCCTAGGTAATGTACGTTACTCAACTTAGGCAGCATGAGCGTATCAAGCTCGTTTGGGCCAATAAAAACAAAATCCCATTCCGGCATTGCATTCGCAACATGATCAATTATTTCATAATCAAGCCACTTAGAAAGGCTGCCATAAAAACCAGCAATAGGGCGGTGGTTACTTGGTAAATCTTTTGCTCTTGGTGCTGGTGTTGAAAATAGGTTTACGTCGACACCATGTGGTAGCAAGTGTGCTTTATGCTTTGGAAACTTATCCATCAACTTTTTGCTGGCCGCGAATATAAGAGTCGCTTTGTTGATCAACTCCGATTCGTGTTGCGCTACCGTGTCATGATCAACACCTGCCAAAGCGCTGAAATCATCGCCACAGTAATAAACCACAGATGACTCACCTAAGTGTCCGCACAAATCAACAGCGGTCGGAAGTGAAGTCCACAGGATAGGCGAATTAAGATTAAGTTCAGCAATAACCGGTTTTATTTGGTGTAACATCATTTGCTGAGCCAACTTTCTAGAAAACTTAGAAGCAGGCGCAGGAATGGTCTTCAAGTTCACGATCGTAATGTTGTCGTGTCCCTCAGAGTCGAGCATGTTTTGAGTCACAGCTTTGGTTTTGCCAAACAATTTGTTGAACGCTCGGGTTGCATCTTTAGCGGACAGCTTCGGTTGTCTTAGACCAATAGAGTTGACCCACAAGACTTTGTGCAGCTTAGCAAGGTGACGAACTAAATGTTGAGTCGATGAAGGTAGGCCGCCAAAGTCTTCACCAAATACGATTAAATCACGCATGGTCACCTCCATGAGTCTCTAACGAATCGAATACATCGGATTCAGTCCCTTCAACGGATTTAATCTGACCGACAACTCGAGCAGGGTTACCGCCAGCGATTGCAAAGGCAGGGATATTCTTTGTTACTACGCTACCTGCGGCTATTACCGCACCTTCGCCGATGGTTACGCCACCTTTAACCGTTACATTAGTGCCTAGCCACACATCAGGTTCAAGTATGATGTCGCCGATTTGCTGAGGATCATCGCCTTCACCTAGTGCTCGGCGTTTTGCATCAAGTGGGTGTCCAGAGTATCCAAATAGGAAAGCACCGCCAGCAATGCGTACGTTGTCAGAGATAACCACTTTTCCTCCAACAGCGATAGTCGACTGCCAACCGATGTCGACATTGTTACCAATCGAAAGCAATGGATGTTCTAAGCCTTCCAATGGTTGCGTACAACCAGAGAACGTAGTGTGCCCAGAGATGCGGCAATTGTCGCCAATCGAAATTTGTACCGGACCGCTCACGAAAGGTAGACCACCATACAAATACAGGCGTTTACCACATTGAGCCACACGACCTTTAAAAGCTGGTGTCCAGTAGAAGAAGCGAGTAAAGCCAGAAACCAAATTCACCACTAGCTTGTGCGCTTGATATAGGCAGCGATTAAGTACTTGAGGGGTAGGTAGCTCTGCGCTTCTGATATTTTTCAAAATGAAAAATACATTTCTAATTCGAGAATTAGGATGAAACTTAAGCCAATGCTTGAATTGATGTATAGATACTGACGTCATAATGAAACTCCTCTGTCTTGTTATATAGAAGTACTTTCATATACTATGCCATTTAATAAACTCAATATTTTCAATTGGTTAAGAATTGGCTTTTAGGTTTTCTCATTTTGACAGGCAGTTTGAGATATGTTCGCGATAGCGACAACCAGTGCTGCGAGGATATAAATAGGCCAATTGAAGCCTTGCGTTAGAAAAGTTCCTGACACGATGGTGCCGATCAACCCAGCATATACAGCGTAAGCGGCGGCATTAAGGTTTGGATCTATGGTGTTAGTTGTTTCTGAAAGCTGCTTCAGTGTGGAACGTATGGTTTTGATCAGTGAGGTAATCAGTATCACGTATATGATGAGTCCTAGAAAGCCGGTTTCTGCAAGTACGCCAAACCAAGTACTGTGAACAGCATGGTTTAAACCATCCCAGTGGGAACTGTAGAAGAAGTAGTTGGAAAAGAAGTTATCCAAACCGACTCCGGTTAAAGGGTTATCTAGCGCCATCTTAAAGGCAGCTTCCCAAGCATAAATCCGCCCCATAGCTGATTCATCGATACCTTGTTCAGCCGCACCGCCAGATGCTCGATCTGAAATCCCGGCAGCGAAATAAAGGCCAATCGCTCCAATTGCTCCCAAAGTAATCAACAGTGATTTTGAACGAATGATTTTGAGCGCAAAGATCCCGACTACAGCAAGTGAGCCAAGTAAACCACCTCGACTTTGTGTGGCAATAACGGCAGCAAGTAATAAAACCGTTGCACCAACACTAATGATACGTCTTGTTACCGGGATCCCCGTCGTGGTCGCTTGACTGATAGTAAAGGCTAATGGGAACATAAGAACTAAGGATAGGTCATTCGGGTCGCCTAACATCGAACCAAAGTCACGACCTATAGTTACGCGACTGCCTTCCACTAAACCAATCCCGTTGATTGAATTATTAATCGCGATGCTAGCAACTAATGATCCCGCACAGATAATAGCGGTCGAAGTCTTGACCAAATACTCTGCACTGTTTACTAACCAAACGATGGCGAGTGTCATCACCATTATTTTCCAGTAAACACCTTTGAATTCCGCCAGAGCAATCGGTCTGTTAGTCGCGAAGATAATACCAATGAAAACCAAACCCCAAAATATGGCGAGCCAATTCAAGCAAGGGTGCCAAAATATTTTAAGCTCTTTACTGATTAATGCATGCCAGAGTAGGGCTGATAGAGCGCCTAGTGAGAGCATCAGCGGTATTTTTAGTGAATAAAGTTGAGGTATTGCTTCGTGAATTCGGAAAAATGAAAAGACAACGAACAGCAACACTAACCAAAATGTCTTGTTTAAAACGAATAATCCGGTTAATGGCAGAAGAGCTAGCGCTACAATAACAGCGGGATGAGGCACAAAGTACCAAACAACACCAAGCCCAACACATAAGGTGCTGATCATAATGATGACTGGGAATCTATTGGCTTCTGGGTTGATCATTGTTACCTCTAATATCGCAAATAAACTGGCTCACCAATTTTTTAAGGCGTAGTGACGCCTGATGTTAAATATTGCAAAGCGAGTGCCAGTTATGCATTTTGTTTAAGCTGCTGATTTAAGGTTATATTACAGAGGGAGGTGGTAGATTTGAGTTGAGGTTTTTCATTTTGAGAATCACTATAAAACTGACTAGGGTGCCCAAATCGTTAAGCCAAAGTGATCAACCCTGACTACGACTCGTTTTAGCGGTCGAGTTGATAGATCTCCAACAACTGCGGGATAACAGCTTGTGGCGAGTATTGGCTTTTGACGGTTTCTATCGCGTTACTCTTTAGAGAGTCGCGTTGTTCACTCGTCAATGACATCCACAAAGACAAACACTGTTCTAGTTCGGCTTCAGAATGGGCTAGGTAGCCGTTAACTTGATGCTCGATGAGTTTAGGTAAGTTGCCAACTGAGGTGGCGAGAACGGGAATACCGCGAATCATGGCTTCTAATGCGGCCATCGGTAAGCCTTCGAAGCGAGAAGGGATGATCAACAAATCGATTTGGCTCCAGACATCACCCATATTAGTCTGATGCCCGTACAAGTTAACATTCTCAGGCTGAGATTTAACTAGCGTCTCCATTTCTGGTCCGTCACCAAAAACCTCAAACTGAACCTCGGGAAACTGTTTAGCTAATGTCACAAATCGATCTGGTGCTTTTTCATGGCTTAATCGACCCACAAAACCAACGTGGATTTGGCTTGATGAAGGGGAGCTTGTTAACCCGGTTGGGACTTTAACAAAGTTATTCAATTGATAGGTCTTACTGGGCACTTTCGCTTTAATCTTCTCACTGACCACGAGCGACTGATCAGAAAGAAAGCTGCTGTAACGGTCGAGCCAGTCATAAACCCACACCTTGCCTGTTGGGGTTTCACCTGCGTGATAAGTGGTGATTTGCTTTGTGTTGTTGAAACGAGGTGGGAGCTTGATTAACTTGCTGACCAAACTGGCTTTGTAACCATGAGCATGGATAAGCCTTGGCTGATAATGTTGAACGGCACGTTTAAGCTGTGCCGCGCTATTGCTGCTTGAATCTGCTGAGCAAGAGGCTAAATCGGAGAGGTAACTAAAAGGGATGTTCAGCGCTTCCAGCTTTTCAACGATGATGGCTCCAGGATTAAACTTCGTCAAAAGAACAATTCGAACAGCATCTGAATACTGAACGCTTTCAGATATCAGGCCTTGTGCTAATTCTAAAACATGTGTTTCTATACCTCCAAAAGTTTGGCTGTCGATCAACAGCCAAATCTCATGACGGTTTACGTTGAGTACACCTTGGCTAGGCTTGATTGCACTCATCTTCCGATTCCCAAGCCTGTTTCTTACGGTAAACAGTAGAAGGGCTAAGTTCTAACAACACCGCGGCATTTAACACATTCCCATCGCAATGATTAATGGCATGTTGAATAGCTTCCCGTTCTATTTGCCACATAGGACGAATAGCTCCTTCGCTTGTGGTAAATGCGGGCGTCATCGAACCGTTGCCAGTTGAGACAACTGACGATTGCTCTAATTCCTCTGGAGTAATAGGTGGCAACTTAGCGTCTGGAGCTTCTACCACAGCTGGTTGGGGCACCGTTACTCGAATAGGCGTCACTAATTTCGATGTTGGAGCAGCATCTGCTTTATTAATCGGAGACGGCAACATGTCTTTGGTTACGCTTGTTTCATTGTTCAACACCACGATGTTACGGATGATGTTTTGTAACTGACGGACGTTACCAGGCCATACGTAACGTTTAAGTAGGTTCTGCGTTTCTTTGTCTATTGATTTGAACTTCTTCTTGTCTTGCTTCGCATATAGCTTCAAGAAGTGATTGCAAAGGGTGACAATGTCACTTCCCCGTTCGCGAAGTGGTGGCATTTCGATAGGCACAACGTGAACACGATAATAAAGATCTTCTCTAAAGCGTCCTTCTTCTACCTCAACCAGTGGGTCACGGTTGGTCGCACAGATAATTCTGACATCAACTTTGATTTCGCGGTTGCCGCCGAGTGGAGTAAACGTACCAGTTTGCAAAAATCTTAGGAGCTTCTTCTGCATCTCCAATTCCATTTCACAAAGCTCATCGAGAAATAGGGTACCGCCATGCGCTTGCATCGCCGCGCCTTTACGGTCGGTTGTTGCGCCGGTAAACGCACCTTTAACATGACCAAAGATTTCACTCTCCATTAGGTCTCGAGGGATAGCGCCACAGTTAATGGCAAGGAAGGGTTTGCCGTTACGCTGGCTCTCTTGATGAATGGCTTCTGCACACACTTCTTTACCCGTACCACTTTCGCCGTTAATAAACACGCTAGCAGTGGTTGGCGCTACAGAATCAATGATTTTATAAACCGCCTGCATAGGTAGGCAAGAGCCGATGAAATTATGAAACCGATCACGATCGAACTTACTTTGCATGTTATCGACGAGGTTTTCGAGTTTCGCTCTTTTTAGATGTAAACGAACTGAAGTTTTAAGTCGATCTGCTTGAATGGGTTTCTCTAAGAAGTCTTCCGCACCTCGCTGGATAAGATCTACAGCAATGTTTACTGAGCCATGTGCTGTCGCGATAATAACTGCGGTCGGTATTCCGTTCGCGCTAATCCAATCTAAAACTTCCTCCCCCGGCATGTCCGGCAGCTTGAGGTCGAGAATAACAAGCTGAGGAGAGTGTCTTTCAATGAAGGTTTTAGCTTCCGCGCCGGTTTCGACGTGAAAAATATCGTAGGGCTCATCTTTTACGTACTGCTTGTAGAGTACGGCGAGCGACGTGGAGTCTTCAACTAACAATACCTTAGGGCGCATTGTATATTCCTTTTGAAACTTTATCCTAACTAACCAATAACATAGTGATAGAGGCCATCAATACGAGTCTTGTGCATTTGTTATCTACCGCATGCAATCTTTTAAAAAGCGGGCGGTATATTTTCCCGAATTGTTTGTCATGCTTGAACGTATCTTAATGGTGACTATATTGATAAACGACTATGTTGAGTTTTTAATTCGATACCGATATGAACATCTAATGTTAACTAAAGCCAGCATCTTTCCTTTCAAGCAAGGCTTTTATTGAGCGTTCTGCGAGTTCTAGTAATTCGTCAACTTGTAGAAATGCCGCATCATGATTTTGGTTTAAACATTGCTTTTCTAGAGCGCGAGCTAACTCACCCAAGGGGCGATTACCTAATGAAAGCGCCGTGCTGCCGAGAGTGTGGACCTCGAACTCAAGTGTCTGAGCGTCTTTCTGAGTGACAGCCTCTTTAATGGTAACCAAGCGTGTTTGTGTTTCTTCGACATAGTGGTCGATCAAGATCGGGATAATGTCCGCACTTGTATCTCGAATCATTTGCTCTAGAACGCTTTCATCCACAAGTTCGCTAACTTCTCGTGAGTTGAGATCTGCGGGTGCGTCTGACGCTAAAGTAGAATTGATCAAACTAAGTCCTTTTGTTGAGCCTAATATTCATGAGTACTATTAAGTTCTAGTCATTTTCTAGAATAATTTCA
Source organism: Vibrio sp. 10N.286.55.E10 (assembly GCF_002872555.1). Lineage (NCBI taxonomy): Bacteria > Pseudomonadati > Pseudomonadota > Gammaproteobacteria > Vibrionales > Vibrionaceae > Vibrio > Vibrio sp. 10N.286.55.E10. Next base: position 158,655 of record NZ_MCSD01000015.1, on the reverse strand, counting down.
ACTGGTTGCCGTGCAAATAGAGCAATTAATTGCTATCTCGCTTACCTTACTACCGTGTTTGTGACAAACCTAACGGGCTGATTTAATTTGTTTTCTCTTATGAAATATAAACTTAGGTGACTATAAAACGTAACGTGCGGGTAGAGTGTGGGCGAAAACGAGGTCGATACAAATAAAAAAGACCACCGCAGTTAAATAACAACAGTGGTCTTAGGAGATGTTAAGCAATTTTGACTAATTTAAACAGCCGTACTCTAAATAACGAACAGTAGAACTACGAAGCCTTATCAATCCTTGGCTTTGGGTCGACTTCTACTTCTTCCTCGCTACTTTCAGAGAAGATGTCGGCAACAGCGCTTCTCTCCAGTTCACCTTTCAGATTACCTTCTTCATCAACAACCGGAAGTGAGTAGTCACAAGACATGGTGTCTGGTAGCACTTCTTCAATCACGGCATCAGGCAAGATAGCAGGGACTTCTTCGTATATCTCTTCGCTGAAATCATGCACCGATGCATCTTCAACGGCATCTTGTAGGCTCTCTTGAGTGACCAAGCCTTGATAGCCATCATCCGTAACGTGATAAGCGTAATCGTTCTTAAGCATCTTCATTTGCGCGAGAGCACCTTCTATTGTTTCCGATGTGATTCGGTAGAGAGGGGGCTGCATAACGGTTTCAACGGTCAATGCACGAGCACGGTTTACGTCTTTAACAAAAGCTTCTACGTAGTCATCGGCAGGGTTCAGAAGAATCTCATGTGGTGTGCCTTGTTGTACTAACTCGCCGTCTTTCAAAATTGCGATTCGATCGCCGAGACGGAGTGCTTCATCCAAATCGTGAGTGATGAAAACAATGGTCTTATGAAGTTTCTCTTGCAGCTCGATAAGCTGATCTTGCATTTCACTTCGGATCAAAGGGTCGAGTGCCGAGAAGGCCTCATCCATTAACAAGATTTCGGCGTTGGTACACAAAGCGCGAGAAAGGCCAACACGTTGTTGCTGACCACCAGACAGTTGGGCAGGGTACTGATTACCGTAGCCTTTCAAACCTACAGTCTCTAACCACTCGTTGGCTTTCGTTAAACGGTCTTCTTTTTTGATGCCTTGTACTTCCAACCCATACGCAACGTTTTCAACCACAGTGCGATGAGGCATTAAGCCGAAGCGTTGGAATACCATCGACATTTTATGACGACGGAACTCTTCTAACTCTTTAGTGTTGAGGCTCATCACATCAATGCCTTCAACCATGATTTTGCCTTGAGTCGGGTCAATCAAACGGTTGAAGTGGCGAATCAGCGTCGATTTACCCGAGCCAGAAAGACCCATGATAACGAAGATTTCGCCACGGTTAATCTCAAGGTTGATCTCTTTTAAACCAACGGTATGACCCGTGTCCGCGAGAATCTGATCCTTATGTTCGCCGTTTTGAACTCGGTTCATAACAGACATTGGTTTTGGTCCAAACACTTTGTATAGGCCACTAATCTCAATCAATGGTTTAGTCATGCTTGAATCCTCCTAAATGCGCATTAGTTCTTCTTGCGTACGCCTGAGAAGCGCGGTCAAAAAGGATTGCGAGGGCAACGATGGCGAAACCATTCATCAGGCCTAATGTGAAGTACTGGTTGGTAATCGATTTAAGAACCGGCTGTCCTAGACCTTTAACACCAATCATGGATGCGATAACAACCATAGACAGTGCCATCATGATGGTTTGGTTGATACCCGCCATAATCGTTGGCATTGCTAGAGGAAGTTGAACACCCCACAAGCGCTGCTTTTTGCTCGCACCAAAAGCGGTAGCGGCTTCAAGGACTTCTTTGTCGACTAGGCGTATGCCTAGGTTGGTTAAACGAATCACAGGTGGAATCGCATAGATAACCACGGCGATTAGCCCTGGAATCTTACCTATACCAAGTAGCATTACCACTGGAATCAAATAAACGAATGCCGGCATGGTTTGCATGATATCGAGCATCGGCGTAACGATAGATTGCGCTCGATTTGAACGAGCCATCGCAATGCCAATCGGAATGCCTAAGAATATCGAAACTAAGGTACACACAGTAATGATACTGAGCGTCCGCATGGTGTCTTCCCACATTCCAAAGTAACCAATGAGAAGTAGAGAAACAACACAACCTAACGCCAGTTTCCAAGAACGGCTTGCTGCGTAGACAAGGCTGGTACACACGGCGAGGACTATAATCCAAGGTGTTGAGATAAGGAGTTTTTCAAACCAAACAAGGAATGAAAGAAGAGGGTCAAAGAGAGATTCAATCATTTCGCCGTATTCACGGGAAAATTCACGGTATGCGCCATCTAGCGTCTTTTTTATGGTTCGTAAATCAGAGCGTTCCATCTCTGGAAAGCTTGATAACCAATTGCTGTCAGCCATTTTATATCCTTATAGTTCGGAGCCACTTGTTCATGCGATAGGAAAATCGGCAATGAAAAGGGCTCCGAATCATGAATAACATCAAGTATAGCGACGTTATTTCTGTTTTATTGTTGAAGCGTAATTACTCGTTGATCCAAGCTCTTACAGTTCAGCTTCAACTTTCTTAGCCACTTCTTGAGAAACCCATGGGTGCCATACTTCTGGGAATTCACTCAAGAAATGCAAACTCGCTTCTTCACCATCAGCTTGGTTGTCTTCCATCCAAGCAAGTAGCGAGTTCATTTTGTCGTTGGTGAAACCACGTTTAGTAAAGTAGTCGTACGCTTCAGGTGCTCGTGAAGCAAAACTTTCAGTGGTAATCGTGTGGACGGGTGAAGGCGGGTACATGGTCGCTTTTGGCGATTCACAATCTTCTTTGGTGGTACAGTTAAGGAACTCTTCCTCATTTACGCCACTGCCAAAGTCGACTTTAACCATGTCGTATTTACCTAGAACAGCGGTTGGTGCCCAGTAGTAACCAAACCATGCTTCTTCACGTTCATAAGCTTTTGCGATAGAGCCAGATAAGCCGGCACTCGAGCCTGGATCAACAATCGTGAAACCACTGTTTTCTAGCTCAAGAGCATTAAACAAATTTCCGGCGCTGATCTGACAGTTCCAGCCTGCAGGGCAGCTGTAGAATGCAGATGTATCTGGGTCTTCAGGGTGTTTGAATAAGCTAGCGTTCTTGCGTACGCCTTCGATGGTTGCCATTTCAGGGTATTGTTTAACTAGGTAAGCTGGAACCCAAAAGCCTTCTTCGCCGCCGTTCACAAGTGCTTTACCTGCGTAGCGAAGGCGTTTTTCTTCAACACCTTTATCCAATGCGTCTTTTAAGCTGTTGCTCCAAAGTTCAGGGGCAACATCAGGCTGGCCTTTTTCGATCATAGATGTGCCTGTTGGCATCGTGTCGCCAGGGATAAGTTCAGCATCACACCCATAACCGTGTTCTAGGATGAATTGGTCGATATTGGCGATCAGTGTTGCAGAGTTCCAGTTCATATCTGCGATTGTTACGCTGCCACATTCTCCAGCGTTAGCATTACCGCTGGCTGCTGCTACTAACAAAAATACGGAGCTTAACTTGTATTTCATATTGAGTTTCCTTTCTCTTTAATAATACAACTAAGGTAACCAAGGTAAATTGATTATCTAAATTGCTCGATGGTGATCCTTTCCGTGTATTTGAACCATTTGAGCAGAAGGAGGGATGGGTGAAGTTTGAATAGATAAACGTGCAAAGTCAGTGAAGTGTGATTTGCCAATTCATCCACTGTGTTTCAACAGCCATCGGATAACTTTGTCAAACTATTACAAATTCGTCAAAAACCACCTCTATTTATAATCTTAGGGAATAATCGTACGAATTCCATCTTTGATTCGATTTACATGACGCTTTAACTGTCTGTGTCACATTACCGCTAAAGTTAGGTGTAGGGCTGTTGATTTTTGAAGGGATTTTAAGGTGGTAAGACCATGATTGACGTGTGTGAAATGCGTTGAATGGTTTTAAAAATCGTATTTTTAACAATAATTTCGCCAAAAATAACTAATTTGGTTTTAAGGGGATTGGCTTGAGGCCTAATAGGATAGGTGGCTGTCAGGGGGTAAATGACAGCCATAAAGTTAAACGCGAAAGTTACATTGGCAGGTTCAAAAATTCATTTTGATACAGTTTGTTTGCCAAACTATCGCGAAGCTTAGCAGGGATGAATTTCATTCCATTGATCTGTCTTACCAGCTCTTGAGCAAAACTAGGCGTTTGTTTCATGTTCATCACACTACCCATTAGGTTGATAGTTTGCGCATCAAGCAGCTTTTTCGCTTGTTCTAGGTGGTGACTCGATGTTTCACCATATACGACAACCATAAGTGTGCTGTCACAAGCGCTCGCAACTGACTGCGCCGGAATGTTCCCTTTGTTTATGTTGAGAAGCGGTGAAGTATCAATGATGACTCTGTCGTATTTCTCTAACCATTTGTTGACTACTTTTTGTAGCGTTGTCGGATCTTTATAAGCCAATTGCGTTGAAGCGACTTGTGGAGCAGGGATGCCGATAAACGTACGATGAGATTCAACATGTTCTATTAATTGACCTTGCTGACTGTCTTCTAGCATATTCAAATCTTTGAAAGCAGGGTTGAACAAGTTGAGATCGACATAAAGCGTAGAGTGGCCAGCAAGAAGAAAGCGCTCGGCTAATGCGGTTGCAATAGACGTTACCCCGTCACCCGAATGACAAGCGGTCACGCATATTGATTTCTGGCCGTTAAGTTCAGAAGCTAAGTACAGTTGTTCAACTTCGGCATGCGTTGCTGAAATAGTCATTATAACGCTCCTATTAACACGATGGTGGTGGTAATTCGTAGGATGTCATCTAAGCCAACACGGGCTTTCTCAATAAAGCTTTCACGACGGTCTGGGATGTAAATCGTATCACCTGCACGTAACACTGGTAGGCTATAGATGTTCGCTGTTTTGCTGAACTCAACAAGGTCAAAGGTACGTGCTTGGCCTTGGCAACAAGACATGTTCACAATAGTAATCTTCTCCACATAAGCATTGTCAGTAGGGCCTGCAGCTTCTGCCAAGATATCTAAGATGGTCATGTTGTCGTTAAACACGTAACGACCCGGGTTATTAATTGCGCCAAGCACGCGAACCGTTTTTTCTTTTGGTGTGTCTAACCAATTCTTATCTTTTTCTGGGATATAAATAGTATCGCCGGCAGTTACGTTTGGTAGGATGGATTCATCCCCCGTTTCGAAATAGAGAGATAAGTTCAATTTGCTCACTTTAGAGTAAGTCTTATCTCTGTGGGTTACGCGAATATTGTGAATGTCGGCGTCTTTCGTTGGTCCATCTGACGCTGACAATATATCTAGAAAGTGCATGTCTTTTGTAAATCGGTAACGGCCTGGTGAACGAACTTGGCCAAACACGTAAATTGATGCATCTGAGCTTTGACGTACCCATTGAGATTTGTTGTCTGAAGGGTCTTGAGGTAAGTCGTGTACGCGCACAATTGAGCCTGCACGGATGAAGGGCAGTTGGTCACGTGGAGCTCCAGATTTAATAAATTCGTCTAAGTCGAAAACCACTAGCTTTCTACCTGTAACCACTTCTATTTTTGTGGTATCGGCGCGCAGTGTTGGCCCTCCAACATGAGCAAGTAGGCCCATGAAATCCATTTCGTCTGACCACTCAATACGTCCTGGTCGAACAACTTCACCAATGACATTTACAGCTCTATCCGGCGAGATCTTTAGCCATGATTTCTCGTTCATGTCTGTTTTCTCTGGAACGAAAATCGCGTCTCCAGCTTTGATGCTAGGAGGGTTAGAATTAGGTAAACCTTCTGTGTATGCCGCTAAATCGAATTTAACTACTCTGCCGTCGGCTTTTAGTACACGGATTTGTCGTGACTCAGCGAAACGAGTCGGGCCGCCCGCATTAGCTAGGATATCCATAAAGGTGGCACCTCTTTTACCTTCAAAAGCACCAGGGGCAGCGACTTCACCCATCACGTAAACCATGTTCGCGCCAGATTTGATCTCTTCTTCTTGCTTGGGCACGAAAATGGTCGCGCCAGGTCGTAAAATTGGAAGCAGACTTTCGTCACCAGAATCTAAGTAACGTTTTAGGTTGAATAGCGTTGGGGTGTTATTTGAGATGACTCGGATTTGCTCGACACTGGCATAGCGTGTTACACCGCCTGAGCGCATTAGCACGTCGACAAGGTCAGTGTTCTCTTTGTAAGTGAAAGAGCCTGGTGCGTTAACTTCACCAAACACTTTGATTGAATTACGAGAATCAGCACTGTCACCTGAGTTAGCAAGCTTTGCAGCGTCAAACTCTTGCTCAATGTTGCCCACTAATGGGGAAGCAGGTACAAACAGTGAATCCAATGATTGCAAAGCGGGGAGCGTTGATTCATCCCCCGAATCTAGGAAACGTTTGTAGTTGAATTCTACCTTGTCAGCACCTCGCTTAAGAATAAGTTTATCGAGTTGTGCCCCTGAACGTAGACCACCTGCAGCGTAAAGTGCCATTTGGATACTAGAACCCAATGCAAGTGTGTATTCGCCAGGCTGTTCTACATAACCTTGCACGTAGATGATGATTTGCTGCTCTTTGACGTACACCGATGCGTTCGAAAGATCTTTATAAGCAGTTGCCAGCGACTCTAGAACGACTTTGTTGAGCTGTTCACTGTCATAACCTGCGACAAACACCGCACCAACTTCAGGAAGGGTTATACGGCCACGTTTGTCTACTTGGAACCCTATGTTTAAGGTGCTTTCGCCGGGTACGTTAACTTGGATTAGGTCACCGACTTGAACCGCGTCTGAAAACTCGTCGCTAGCATTGACGATATTCGCAAAGCACAACAATAGGGAGACGGTAAAAGCGATCAATAATTTCATAGTCCACCTCCCATTTTCTCCGCGTTTTTAGGCGAGATGACTTCGATGCTCACTCGGCGGTTAGTTAAACGTGTGCCGTCGGATTCACCTTCAAAAAGAGGGACGGTCTCACCAACAGAGACGGCTTTGATTCGTTGAGCGCCTAAACCAAAAATAGTCAGGTAGCGTTCGACTTGTTTCGCTCGTCCAAGCGCTAACTTATCGTTATATTCTTCGGTACCTGTCGCATCAGCATGGCCTGTAACAACAAGGTCTAGAGATTTGTGTTCTTTGAGTAGGCTGGTTGCTTCCGCAAGTCTTCCCATGTACTTCGGATTGACTTCGGTCGAATCTTCCGCGAATTGATTATCAACATTAAGCAGGTCATACAACTGTTCGATAACAGACAATTGCATTCTAAATTGGTTTTCATTTTTTGGTGGCTCACAGTGGGCTTGTGAGGTTACATAGTCTAGTTGGACTTCAAGTTCATTTAAGCGTTTTCTTTGGATCACCAGGTCGTTGGCTGCATCCAGAAGTAGACCGCCTTGAAGCTCACGTGCAATGCGATTTTGTTTTTCAATCGCTTGGACAACAGCTGCAGGGAAACACCAACGAGCACCTTCTTGAATCAAAGCATCGAGATGTAATTTAGCTAACTGCCAATCAAAACGTAATCCATGTTCTGGACCAAGAGGCTCGTCGGGCATAACAGGAGAGAAATCTGAGTTTTGATAGTTGATGGAATCATAACTTTCAGCTAACCCCCCTGTGCCTTGCTCTGGGTAGTTGGTGCAGCCACCCAGAACCAGAGCGGACAGAGAAAGGGCTATGTAGTTTTTCAGTATTTTCATGCCAACGTCCTATGTTTTTACTTTTTATTATTATGTTTTGTTACTTCTAGCTTAGTGGATCTTCATGAATTTGTAGGATTTTTTGAATTTACTGGGATAGCGTGGCCAATTCGTAGCAGGTTCATAATTTCAAGAGGCTGACCAGTCACATTTTCAAGTCGCATGTTGCGTTCGCGCTCGGTCAGGCGTTTGAACATATAAACAATCGCACCAACACCTGATGAATCTAAGAACTCAACTTGGCTAAAATCAACTTCTATCTCAGGGTGACCGTCATTAGAAATGACATCATCAATGTCTGTTTGTGCGTCACGACTGCCTGCTGCATCCAAATCACCGAAGATAGAAAGCGTTAGTGTCGTTGTATTCAAATCAATCTTACGTAGTTCCATAGCGATATCTCCTTTTAAGTATGTATGAACAATTGCACTGAATGTGCCAACTTTTATATTTATATTTTTCAATAACTTATGTGTAGGTGTCATTTCCATCTCATATTGAGAAAAGACGTTTCTCAATATGAGAACTAAAAACGGTGGGACATTTGAGATCTACAAGTCATTAATATGATGAATGAAAATGAATATTAAATAAGGTTGGAGAGTTGATCGCATCTTCTAGCAAAGATTGTCTAACTACGTGTTAGAGCGCTTAGGATTAAAGGCATTTGTTGACCACTACAGTTATTAATACGGAGCAGATGATGAGATTAACCAAACTGGCTATAGCCACTCTATGGGCATGTTCACTTTCATCTCATTCATCCTATTTACCACCCGACCATCTGGTACTTGCCAACTCTTACCAGCAAGGCATCGATGTTTCTGAATACTGGAAGAGTGAAAAACTTGATGGGATTCGGGCTTTGTGGGATGGCCAATATCTTTATACTCGCAATGGAAATCGTATTTACTCACCCAAGTGGTTTACTGAAAAATTGCCGAAGGTCCATCTCGAAGGGGAGTTGTGGGCAGGAAGAGGCAATTTCCATCTAGTTCAATCTACCGTTCTCGACCATACGCCGAGCGATGCGGCATGGCGGCAAATCGATTTTATGTTGTTTGATATGCCAGGCGCTGCAGGGGATTATCAAAAGCGTTATTACAACATTTTGCATTGGGTAAGCGTGATTGGTGAACCTCATGTCAGCTACATCGAACATGTACCGATTCATAATGAGGAAGCACTGTTCCATCAACTCGATAATGTCGATGAGAGTAATGGTGAAGGTTTGATGCTTAGAAAAATCACCAGTCGTTATCAAGCAGGCAGAAGTAATGACCTGTTAAAGCTTAAAAGGCATCATGATGCCGAAGCGACAGTTATTGGCTACAAGGGCGGGACAGGTAAGTATAAAGGGATGATGGGTTCGATTTTGGTCCACACAGAAGAGGGGGTGGAATTTTATATAGGCAGCGGATTCAGTGACCAAATGAGACTCGCACCGCCAGAGATCGGCAGCCGTATTACCTTTCGCTACAACGGTTTTACTCAAAACGGAAAACCTAAATTTGCGCGCTTTGTTCGAGAAAAGAGTGACTACTAAAACACATAGGATCTCCCTGACCAGTAAACGAAAAAGAGCCCTGAAAATCAGAGCTCTTTTTTGTATTCGAAATCAGATAGACCGATTTAGTGAGTGCGAATCTAGCGAGAACTGAACTCTAACTGAACGTCGTCGTCCTGCTTGTGCATCCAGTGTAGGCGCATACCCAGCATAATCGCGGCCGATGTTAGACCGACAATGAAACCAATCCAGAAACCGTGTGCACCCATAGGTTCAACAATCCAATCTTTCATTCCTAAAATGTAGCCGATAGGAAGACCAAGCAACCAGTAAGCCACGAAGGTAATGTTGAAGATCGAGCGCATGTCTTTGTAGCCACGTAGAGCACCTGCTGCGATAACTTGGATTGCGTCGGTGCACTGATAAACCGCAGCGAACAAAAGCAATTGCATTGCAACGGTAATTACCGCGGTGTTCTCTGTGTAGAGTAAAGACACTTGCTCTCTGAACAATACAGTTAATGCCGCCGTCATTAAGGCTGTGACTAAACCAACAATGATACCTACGTGTGTCGCGATTTTTGCTCCTTCGGTGTTGTTTTCACCCAACTTATGGCCAACACGAATACTCACAGCCGCACCGATACTCATTGGAATCATGAAGACTAGCGAAGAGAAGTTGATCGCGACTTGGTGCGCGGCAACTATCAATGAGCCGAGCGGAGCAACCAACAGAGAAACCACTGCGAACAAGGTTACCTCGAAGAAGATAGCGGCAGCGACAGGGAAACCAAGTCTAAACAGGCGAATTTGCGCTTTGAGCTGAGGCTTATGGAACGTACCGAAGATGTTGATTTTCGCTAAACGTTTTGATGTTAAAACGTAAGCAAACAGCAGTGCAAACATCACCCAATATACGATAGCCGTTGCAACGCCACACCCAACACCACCCAGCGCAGGAGCACCAAGCTTTCCGTATACGAACATCCAGTTAAGCGGGATGTTCAATAGCAAGCCAATAAAACCAATCACCATTGCAGGCTTAGTTAAAGACATACCATCAGTAAAGCTTCTCAATGTTTGGAACAACAAAAATGCAGGGACAGCAAACATCACCGCATTCATATAGCCGATGGTCTTTTCTGCCATGAGTTGTTCAATGTCCATCCACTCCAATATCAATTGCGTCTGGAACAGTACGCCAATGATAGGAAGGGAAATGACGAGCGCTAAAAAAGCACCTTGTTGAATTTCAAATGGAATTTTTACTTGTCGACCAGAACCATTCAGTTGTGCAACGACAGGAACCAACGCCATCAATAGACCAACACCAAACAAGATTGATGGTAGCCAGATACTTGCTGCAATCGAAACCGCCGCCATATCGATAGCGCTGACGCCACCGGCCATTACGGTATCAACAAAACCCATTCCAGTTTGTGCAACGGATGCGATCAATACTGGGGTCGCAAGTTTGATTAGATTCGAGGATTCTTCTTTGTAACGATGCACAAACAACTCCAAATAAGAGGGAAAATTAGAATAATAGTGTAGGAAAGGACATTCTGAAGGAATCAGAGACAATGATCTTAAGCTTCCACTGGACGAATCATAAAGAAATGTCACAATAACTGCTATGAAAAACTGTTACTAGAACGCTAAATAGGAATCTTATGTTTACAGGTATCGTTCAAGGCATGGCAACACTGGTTGCTATCAACAAAAAAGAGTTGTTTCAAACTCATACCATCGAGCTAACTGACGAAATGGTTGAGGGATTAGCAATTGGTGCTTCAGTAGCTCATAACGGTTGTTGCTTAACGGTAACGGAAATTTCAGGCAATCAGATTGCCTTTGATTTAATGCAAGCAACATTGCGATTGACGAACTTAGGCCAGTTGAATGTTGGTGACAAAGTGAATGTTGAGCGTGCAGCAAAGTTTGGTGACGAAATTGGCGGGCATAGCATGTCTGGCCACATTACTCTGATGGCTAATCTCGTTGATGTGATTAAGACAGAAAACAACCGCACGCTTTGGTTCGAGCTGCCGCAAGAATCAATGAAGTATGTGTTAAGCAAGGGTTACATTGGCGTTGATGGTTGTTCATTGACCATTGGTGAAGTTGAAGAGAGCCGTTTCTCTGTCCATCTAATCCCAGAAACGCTGAATCGTACTCTGTTTGGCGGCCGTGAAGTAGGCGACCAAGTAAACATTGAGTTTGATCCTCAAACACAAGCAATTGTTGATACTGTTGAACGCGTACTAGCAAACCAAAAATAATAGTAGAGGTTTATCAATAGCACATGCCCAAAAATCGATGACTAAGTAAAAGTCGAAGATATAGAAAAAGAGCACATTAAGTGCTCTTTTTCTATTTTTGTGTATTTGTGTTTTTCTAGGTTAGCCTAGAAATCGAGAGTAGATCTAACTCGACAAGAGAGTAAGTGTGTTAGAAGACTTGTTCGTCGTCTGCATCAATCGAGAGGTTGATTCTGTCTCTTACTTCGTCTACTTGCATGTCGAGATGAATAGCATTGCAACACGCTGGGCAATCGTCATAAAAATCTTGGCTTCCATTTGAAGCATCTAGCGTTATGCTGATTGCATGCCCACAGTGGGGGCAGGAGACATGTTTTTCTGTGTATTTATGCATAGTAAATTCTCCTCACTGTAACTCGTCCCAATCCTAGTAGCTTTATAGATCGCAATAGCTTGTATAGTTCGTAGTAGCTTTATAGAACGACTTAGCTAGCTGCGATTGGTATTAAACGGCTTGTATCTTCTGAATGCATGCCTCAGTTTGAGCTAAATACTCGCCGCCAAATTGATTGCAGTGGTTGAGAAGATGGTACAAGTTATAAATGTCTTTGCGATCAGTATAGCCAACGTCTAGTGGATTTACGCTCTGGTAACCGTCATAAAACTCTTTTGGAAACCCTTCAAACAATTCCGTTAAAGCTAAGTCACATTCATGATCGCCCCAATAACAAGCCGGGTCGTAACAGATTGGTCCAAAGGCTGAATTTGCAACGTTGCCATTCCAAAGATCACCATGGAGCAAAGACGGGCGAGGGTTGTGACCGGCAAGACGCATATTCACCACATCAACGATGTCATCAATATCACCGAATTCGATGCCTTTTTCTTTTAGCAGTTGTAACTGGAAACCAATACGCTGCTCAGAGAAAAAACGACCCCATTTCTTATGCCAAGGGTTAGGTTGAAGCGTACTGCCGATGTAGTTATCTTGATCGCAACCAAACTCTTTTTGCTCGCCCCATTGATGAAGCTGTGCAAGCTGTACGCCGAAATCGAAGCTATTGTTGCCCGTCTCCAGCGGCTTGGTTGGCAAGTAATTGAGAATAATGAACGAGCACTCCTTGGTTTTGCCAATAAGCACTAATTCAGGTACGTAAACGGTGGAGGTTTCTCTCAACAAGCGCAAGTTCTCAGCTTCAATTTCAAACTTAGGTAAAAATTCTCGCTGATTCACTTTCACAAAGTAACGTTCATTACCATCGCTGATCATATAGCAATCGTTAATGTCGCCACCAGAAACCTTGGTACGCTCAGTAATCTGAAAGTTAAATAGAAGAGTATCTGAAAGTTGTTGAGAAATGGCCTGCCACATAGGAAATCCTCAAAGACTGAAAGTTAAAAAGATTGAAGTTAGAAATACTGTTTGTTTGATAGCAATAGTTTAGGATAAATCTGAGCAATTTATAGACGCACTCGTCAATGTTCTTAGCTCTTCTTCAGCTTATGCAGAATCAATTGGCCGAATTGTGAACTCGAGCTGATACAAGCTCGTTGAAATACAAACATAAATTGAACCCCTGACGTGGTGAAATAGTTTGGAAGTGGTCTCACAATCGAAACCGTTTTAATCACCACAAACTGGAAAAGTGGTTTGAGCTTGTTATTGTCTCCCCACCAATTTAAATGCACTTTTAGAGTAAGCTGAAAGGGCTATTGTTAACTGGCGCAATACTTTACTTCAAAGTTTGTCTTACACTTTGTTAGGCGTGAATTTACTTATGGTTTAAGTGGGCAGGTACACCGCATAGAGCTATATCGATTTAAATTTAAGCTGAAATACTAACTAGGATCATTTTAATGCGGTTTTGGGCAATAAAGTGATGACAAATAGCGTCATTTACATAGTATTAGGCAAGTACGTATTAATCTGCTTTAGAGCTTAAAACGGAGAATTATTGTGGTTGTAGAAACCGATGGCTATTTGGCTTTGATCGAGCACCTATCATTTAATCTGGACGTCTTTACCAATAGTAATGGCGATACAGGTAACGAGAGTGTTGAAGACATCATCACAGACATGATTTCAACGAACATCATGGCTATTTTCGAGCAAAACCCAGAGTTGCATTCGAGCGTTCGTTTTCAGCTATTGAAAGAAGCAGATGCCGTAGTAGCTGACCTTGGTGAAGTATTAGCGGGTGTTTGGGCTAAGAAAGCGACCAACGAACAAATTGTATTTCTTGATGAATATATCGCGTTGGTGAAGAACCTGTTTGATACTGCTGTTGCTAAATACGACTAGCTATTCGCGTATCACTCTAAAATAGTAAAAGGCGTTTAAGCCGTAACGTTTCATGTTATGTCGTTCAGCGGTGAATCTTTTGAATCGCTATAAACGCCTAAAGTGCCAAAACTTGGAAGCCCAATAAGGGTTGTCCAGCCTCGATATAATCACACCTTTCGATGTAGAAGCATGTAGGAATTGATTATTTCCTAAGTAAACTCCAACGTGTCGCACTGTCATCGATGTCTTAAAAAACACCAAGTCGCCACTCGTTGCCTGCCCATACGCTATTTCTTTTCCCTTTTTACTCTGGTCTATTGTGGTTCTTGGCAGGGCTTGTTGAGTCGCATTTTGGACGGCTATCTGCACAAAAGCAGAGCAATCTATACCTCTAAATGAGGTCCCACCGAAATGGTATGGCACGCCTTTCCACTGTTCATACACGCTCATATAAGCGTTTGTAGTCAATTGTTCTGATTTTGAGAGAGGATTCTGTGCTGTTTGACTAAGCTGAGAAGGCGATGGTGACGAGCTACAAGCAGCCAATGTTGCTAAAGTTATTGTAACTACAGCCATTTTTGTGATTTTCATATGTAACTCTTCTGACAAAAAACTGAAATAAAAACGTCATCAAGGACTTCTAGTATACGGAATAACTTAAGGATATCTCTTTTCGTAGTCAAACTGGATTTCACATGCCCGACACAAATTTATCAATAAAACCCTCATGTTATACATTCTCGCTCATTCAAACCGTCACTGCTGTATTTATTTCCATTCTTTTACTTGTTAGTTTTTTATCAATGGTTAGCATTCGGGGCGTTGAACGGGTCGGGGGACACTTTGACGCACTCTCGGAACAAGCATTACCCCTTGCTCTACATAATGCCGAATTAACGCAAAGCGTATTAGAACAAGTAAAACTTCTCACATACAGCACCCAATCAACCGACTTAGGTACACTGAATGCCACAAGGGGCTCAATTGACCAACTTGCCACAGAGAGTAATACCACGCTAGAGGAACTCCTTTTTATCTCCCAGTCTTTTCCTGAAGCGATCTCTTTAGAGCAACAACAAAACCTTGTCGATGACATGGCACAACTGCAAGCTATGACCAACACGGTACTGCTGGCGCAGATAGAGATTCAAAGTAAGCAAAATTTGATCGATAGTAACATGGGCGAGTTCCGTTATGGCGTCGGATCTATCGGACCAGAAATGAACCGTATCAGCTCATTCTTAGTCGAAGACAACCCAGAAGCGAGCGATGCCGCAAATCGTTTTACATCGAGCGCGTCGGCAATGGCGAACACCTTCTTGATGCTAATGATGCAGTCTGACATCGAAAAAGCACAAGACGAATATCGCCAATTAAGAAACCGAATCGCGGGCCTTAACTTGGCTTATAGCGACTTTGCTGATTGGCATCCAGACATCGCGGAGTTCGCAAGCCTTACCGCACCTTATGAGATGGTAAAAGAGGGCTTCACAGAAGAAGGTGTGATTAGACAAATATTGCTTAAATTGGAACTGGTTAAGCAGCAAGAGCAGAACCTAACCCAAGTGATTACCTTGGCGAATACCGTAATTAGTACCCTTAATCAATTATCTTCGACTGCTGCACACCTGATTGATGAAAGCGAACTGGTCGTAAATCAAACCATCACCAACATTGATCGTGTGTTGTTTATTAGTGGACTAGTGATCGCTGTGATCATTGTGATCTCATGGTTAGTACTGCGCCGCTGGGTAAACAAAGGACTGAAAAACATTACTCAACAATTGAGCTTGCTTGCAGAGCACGATTTCTCTAAGCACAGTGCATTGGTAGGGCCATTAGAGTTACAAGTGATTGCTTCGAAACTGAATACCGTTGTCGATTCGACCGCCGACTCGGTTCGCTTGGTGACTCGTAACTGTGAAACACTTTACCAAACGGCTGAAGTAAGTCACGACGCTGCAGAGCAAACCAACTCTAGCTTGAATGAACAAAATGAATCACTGCAGAACATGATCACCACGATTACTGAACTGGAAGCATCCATTGGTGAGATTGCTCGTATCTCTAACGCATCGAACGATGATGCACAAATAGCAGAAGATGAGTCAGTCAATGGCAGCCAAGTCGTTGGGCTGAACCAGCAACGTTTGCATGCGTTAGAACATTCACTAAGCATGAACGAAGAATCAATGGCCGACCTTGATGGCCGTGTAAAACAGATTCGTGAAATGGTCGATATGATCAGTGGCATTGCAGAAAACACCAACTTGTTAGCACTGAATGCGGCAATTGAAGCAGCGCGAGCAGGAGAGCAAGGACGAGGCTTTGCTGTCGTTGCCGACGAAGTACGCAAATTAGCGAGTGGCACGTCTCAACAAACCACCAACATTCGCAATATGATGAATGAGCTGGTGGCTGCGGCTGATCGATCTCGAACGTCTGTTACTGAATCTCGAAGTGAAATGATCAATGCACTGCAAACCAGTGGCGATGTGAAGCAAGCTTTTGAAAAGATTGAGGTTGCGGTAAGCCAGATTAAAGGACGTGTTGAACAAATCATGGTGGCGACAGAGCAACAAGCACGTGCGACAGTAGATGTGACGCATTCCATCACTCGGGTTTCGGAACAGGGTGAGAATACTAAATTACAGCTTGAATCCATGATTGAAAGCTCAGAGCAAGTCGGAGAGATAGCAGGGCACCAACAAGCTATGCTTCATAAATACGTAATGAAATAAACGAGCTTGTTGAAGTAAACAAGCGTGCTGAGTTAAGCCTTACAACACAAGAGTTGAAGCACTAGCTGCGCTTATATCCCTATCGATACACAAACGCCCTTAAATTCTCACAAGAATCTAAGGGCGTTTTGTTTTCGGATTAAGATAAGTTCACCTCAATACAAGCTAGAGGCTGAACTGAATTAGAACTTAGTCTTTCGTTGTCGGGAATCGTGCAAATGGCTGACGCAGCATCAAATCTAGCCTTTGTTCTTTCCCATCGCGTATCTCAGGGACGCCAATGGTTACCTTGTCGTGACCAAGCTTAGGTTGAGCGCGATAGGTTTTGAACCAAATGTCCCACACCGATAAAAAGAAACCAAAATTCGAATGCGTTTCTTTGATGATTATAGAGTGATGAACTCGATGCATGTCAGGCGTCACAATCACTTTGCGTAATTGCTTATCGAACCATAATGGCAAACGACCATTGCTATGGTTGAACATCGCACTCACATTCAACACCACTTCGAAGAACACGACCGCTAAAGCCGGTACGCCCAGTACAAAAATCAACGCCACTTTAATCAGCATCGATAAGATCATTTCAATCGGGTGGAAGCGTGTGCCTGTCGTTACATCAATATCCAAGTCTGCATGATGAACACGATGAAGTTTCCAAAGCAGGGGAATACGGTGGAACACGAGATGTTGCGTGTAAATGGCAAGGTCTAACAACACGACACAGAGAAACACGGTGACTTCAAAAGGAAGCATGATGTTATTAAACAGACCCCATTGGTTTTGTTCAGCAATCAGCGCCGCTTCAAACGCTGCAACAGGGATTAATGTTGCCAACAAAATGCTATTAACCGCCATCAATGAGAAGTTATTTCCCCAACGAAACCACTTGTTTTGAGTCAGTGTTTTTCTAGGAGCACGGTACTCCCACAGCGCACACAAGATGAAAGCGGTGATAAAACAAACAAGGCGAAGTAGCGATGGGTCCTGCATAAGAATTCCTCCTATCATTATCAAGCCACTGTAAGTACAATCGTGCCACTTTTCTAGTTCTATCTGTCGTTATTGTCCATGAGAATTCACGCTTTCCACCGTTTATACCAACACCGTTTATCTCTTTCCACCAAACCGTTTAACGCGCGCGGATGTAAAGTGGTTCGGTGTGAGTACTGCAAAATCAAACAAGACAGCTGTATCTGTGAGCACCAACCGAACATAGATACGAACGTCGCGACCATGTTGATCTTGTCAGACAACGAAATCTTAAAGCCAAGTAACACCGGCCGTTTGATTGTGGACACAGTGAAAGACAGCCATGTTTATCTTTGGCATCGAACTGAGCCCAATGTAGAGATGTTGGATGTTCTGAAAGACGAGAAATACCAGCCTGTGATTGTGTTCCCGGAAGACTATACCGATGACAAATCGCGAGTGGTTCAAGATCTGCCAAAAATGCGTGATCCAAATAAAAAGCTGTTGTTGATTTTCATCGACGGTAGCTGGCGTGAAGCAAGACGTATTTTCAGACGCTCGGAATACCTTCAAGATCTACCTGTGTTATCGATTGAGCCTGAATCGGTTTCTCAATACATGATGCGTAAGTCAGATAACGATCAACACCTTTCAACAGCAGAAGTGGCGAGCCTAGTATTAAAACAAGCAGGTGAAGAGCAGGGCGCAAAGACTTTACAACTTTGGTTTGAAGCATTTCGCGAAAGCTACATGCTAAGCAAGACGCGTTATAAGTCGGATCCGACCAAACCTAGCCTGAACGCTTTCATAGAGCACACTAAAAGTGAGACTTCACTCTAACCTTTAACCGCTTTGTGCTGACTTGTTGTTCAAACAGACTCGAACACGAGATAAGTTTGTTATCTATCACGGTTTGTAGGGGGAGTGTTATGGATAATGTTCCTCAGTTGTTTTATTTAAAGAATTTATTTGCCCGAATTTAGGGAAAAATTGGAGAGATTTCATGTATTACGGCTTCGATGTTGGCGGCACAAAAATTGAGTTTGGTGCATTCAATGAGAAACTTGAGCGAGTAGCAACAGAGCGAGTTCCAACACCAACAGACGATTATCAGTTACTGCTTGATACGATTGCTGGTTTGGTAAAAAAGTACGATAGCGAATTCTCTTGCGAAGGCAAAATTGGCCTTGGCCTTCCTGGCATGGAAAACGCAGACGACGGCACAATGCTGGTTGTTAACGTACCAGCTTCAACAGGTAAGCCACTACGTAAAGATTTAGAAGCGCTGATTGGTCGTAGTGTAAAAATTGAGAACGACGCAAACTGTTTTGCGCTTTCAGAAGCGTGGGATGATGAGCTTAAAGATGAGCCATCAGTTGCTGGCCTAATTCTAGGTACTGGCTTCGGTGGTGGTTTAGTTTACGAAGGTAAAGTGTTCTCTGGTCGTAACCACGTTGCAGGTGAACTAGGCCATATGCGCCTTCCTATCGATGCATGGTTCCACCTTGGCGATAATGCACCGCTATTAGGCTGTGGTTGTGGCAAGAAAGGTTGTTTAGACAGTTACCTATCAGGCCGTGGCTTTGAATTGATTTACGAGCACTACTTCGGTGAGAAGAAGAAAGCCATCGAGATCATCCAAGCATACAATGAAGGTGAAACAAAAGCTGCAGAGCACGTTGATCGCTTTATGGAGCTATTGGCTATCTGTTTCGCGAACCTGTTTACAGGTCTTGACCCACACGTTGTTGCACTGGGCGGCGGTCTTTCAAACTTTGAACTTATCTACGAAGAGATGCCAAAGCGTGTGCCTAAGTACCTGCTGTCTGTAGCGAAGTGTCCTAAAATCATTAAAGCAAAACACGGTGATTCAGGCGGCGTTCGTGGTGCTGCATTCCTTAACATTAAGTAATCGCGAATTAACGTTAAGCTAGCTAAGGTTAGATAGTTAAAAAGTATAAATAAAAATGCCGCAATCTCGAAAGAGGTTGCGGCATTTTTATTGTTTGGTGTTTTCGTTTAGTTAGCTCTTAGCTCTAACTACAAACGAAAAGCGACCTATAAAGAAAAGAGTCAGAGGGCTTACTTCTTCTTTTTACCAACACCAAGGTTGTCTTTTTGCTTCAACGTAAGTTTAGTAAAGCCAAGCTTGCGGAAGTAGTTGTCTTGGTAGTTGCGAACCGCTTTAGTATCAGAAATCAACTCAAGCTGTTGCTCAGTTTTTAGATACTCAGAGATGTCGATGCCTTCCGCTGCAGCAACAGCTTCTTGGATCGTGCGGTGTTCTTGTTTTGAAAACAGTAACTCTTTGTCTTCGTCTTTGTAAGTGTACAGAATGGTACGAGCCATGGTGCTCTCCAATAGAATTATTACTTTGCGCGCACTCTACATAAAAACCGTACGTGGCTCAAGGTAATGGTAATAAATCTTAAGATTATCGTTCTAAACGTTTAGCGTAAGTTAAGCTATTTGTCTTTTAGGAAACGAACAAGTTGTTTTTCACCAAACGAAAATAACAAAAAGCCCCTTAACATTGAAAAATCAATATAGGGGCTTCGTCTATGTCTTGGCGAAGATCTTCCAAATCAACTAAAAAACAGCTAAGTCAATTTAGGTAATTGCTTTGAGTTAAACGCGACCTTGTAGAGGAATGATCGTCACTGTCTCGTCAACTTTCACGGTATCAACCGCTGGAGAGATTTCGATTAAACAGTTTGCTTCACTCATTGAACGCAGAATACCTGAACCTTGCTTACCTGTCGTTTTCACTTCAAGCACACCTGATTCATTCATCGAGAACACACCACGACTGAATTCAGTACGCCCTTGACGTGAGCGGAGTTGTTCAGTCGCTACTGCATTTGCTTTCACTGGCGTCCAATTTGTTTGACCTTGAAGCTTGCGGATCGCTGGCTCAACAAAGTTAATGAACGACACCATTACTGCAACTGGGTTACCCGGCAGCCCAAAGAAAGGTTTGTTTTCGATTTTACCGTAAGCCAATGGGCGACCTGGGCGCATGTTGATACGCCAAAAGTTGATTTCACCCAGCTTATCTAACGCAAGCTTGATGTAATCCGCATCACCAACAGACACACCACCAGAAGTCAGAACCATATCGGTTTCAAGCGACGCA
The DNA here is from genome assembly GCF_002872555.1 of Vibrio sp. 10N.286.55.E10. Classification (NCBI taxonomy): domain Bacteria; kingdom Pseudomonadati; phylum Pseudomonadota; class Gammaproteobacteria; order Vibrionales; family Vibrionaceae; genus Vibrio; species Vibrio sp. 10N.286.55.E10. The sequence continues at coordinate 138,053 of NZ_MCSD01000015.1, read as the reverse complement.
GAGTGCAGCACATTCATCATCTTTTGTTCGTCATCTTCAATGATGCCGTAATCGACGATGTCACAGCCAAGCTTTTGAAGCATGCCGATAATAGTAAAACGGTTCGAATCGTAGATAGAGTTTGGTTTTTGCTCGCTACCCGGAGCTTGAACTTCATCACCCGTAGAGAACACGCCCACTTTCACTTTACGCAGAACAGGGCAGGTACCAAAACCTAACGATGCCATCATGCCCATTTCTGGCGCTTCGATTCGTGTGCCTCGCGTAAAGACAGGTTGGCCAATTTCTAGATCTTCACCCGCCATACGGACATTTTGTCCAACCGAGATTTTCGCGTCAGGGAAGCTAACCTTGTCACCTTCCTGAACAGCTTGCTCACGCATCACAACAACATCAACGCCTTCTGGCATTGGCGCACCTGTCATGATCTTAACGGCTTCACCTTGTTGTACGATTTTGCCGTAGCTATGTCCAGCCATGACTTCAGCAACAACGCGGTAGCTATCTAGATCTAAATCTTCACTACGAATGGCGTAGCCGTCCATTGCAGAGTTAGTGTTCTGAGGCACGTTGATTGGCGAGATAACATCTTCAGCCAGAACACGGCCATAGCCTTGCTCTAAGGAAACAGATTCCGTCAAATCTAGAGCATCAATGCTATCAACAATTTTTTGCTGACCTTGAGTAACCGTTAGGCCGGCTGGAGAGAAAGAGTCGCAACACACAACTGGCGTGTTGTCTTTTGAAGATGCACATGAAGCGACTTTATCTTTTTTCGAAGTAGAGTCGAACGATTGAGCGTATTCAATGATGAAATCACGAATTGCTTCTAAGTCGCTGATCGCCATTTGCGGCAGGTCAGATTCAACTTTGCTGTCTGCGGCGATAGCAATAATGTTGTCATCGTTTGGATAAAGCCAAGGTTTACCCACTTCGTCGCGGTGAAGCTCAATCTTAGGGAAGGCGATGTTCTTGCAGCCTTCAACCAGAATTAAGTCCAACGTGTTGGTATTGAAACGTGTAAGCAGGTAATCAAAGTCCGCTTCGGCTTCTGGCGTTTCTGTCATCATGACATGACGGTTACGAGAGCTGATCAACATTTGATTCGCGCCTGCTTTGCGTAGGCGGTAGCTGTCTTTACCCGGCTTATCGACATCGAAATCATGGTGAGCGTGTTTAAGAGCGCCAACTTTTAAACCTGCGTCGGTTAACAAAGGTAACAAGGCTTCAAGTACGGTCGTTTTGCCTGTACCGCTATAAGCAGCAAAGCCCAATAGAGGAAGGTTAGGGCGTTGTTTTGAATCTTTCATTATTGAAGCGTTCCGAATTGGGTGAGTTCTTCTGGCGTGTTGAGATTGACAAAGCAGTTAGGAGAATCGCTAAAATCAACGTATTCGGTAACACAGTCTTTGTATAGCAAGATGATTTTACGATCACCACGTTCTAAAAACGCTTCTAACTTTGGCAGAACACGTTTGTGGAATAGGGTGAATACAGGTTGCTTAAATTCGCCATCATGAGCGACAAGAATGTCACTGTCTTCTTTAACCGCAGAACAAAAGCGCTCAACAAGGTCGTCACTGATTTGTGGGCTGTCGCAAGGAACAAAGCCAACCCAGTCGGTGCTAGCGTTTTTAAGGCCTGCATGTATACCACCCAGCGGACCTGGGTAGTCAGGGAAAAAATCGGAAACAACCGGAGCAAATGCTTGGTAACTGTCTAAGTTACGATTGGCATTGATAGTGATGCTGACATCTTGTTGTGACAGCTTGTTTATAACATATTGAATAAGCGGAGAACCGTTGAGCTCAACGAGTCCTTTATCTTTTCCGCCCATACGGCTGGCCTGTCCGCCAGCCAAAATAACCCAACTAGTTTGCGTTGGAAGCAGCATAAATATTCTCTTGTGCTTTATCTTTCTGAATAACTTGCAGAAGCGGGGATTCGGTCAAAGTATTGTCTTTAATCCACCACTGCTTCTTACATAAATCGGTTAACGCGTTAGTTTGGTGACTGGTGATGACTAAACTCGCGCCTCTCTGAAGAAGATCTTCGGCCATAATCACCAATCTTTCAATAGATTCTTTGTCTAAAGAAGCACTTGGTTCATCCATAAGCAAGATTGAAGGCTTAAGAATCCAAGCTCGAGCCATTGCTACGCGTTGACGCTCCCCCCCAGACAACACAGAGATGTGCTCATCTGCCAGGGTTTCTAAACCTACCATTCTCAATGCATTAATTATTTGAGCTCGCTTATCTTTTTGGCTCTCTTTGTTAAAGCGAATGCCATAAGCGACATTTTGGTACACCGAGCCATCAAAAAGATAGGGGGTTTGATGCAGGTAGATGATGTCTTTGAATTTGAGTCGAGGGAATAATCTTTGTTGCCAGCTCTGTGTTGGAGACTGAATGCGTCCAGAACTTGGCTGAATTAATCCAGACAAGATTTTTAGTAGGGTCGTTTTACCAACACCATTGTCTCCTTTGAGATAAATGGCATCGTTGGGGCCGATCGACAATTCGGGAATGTGGAACAAAACACGCTCTTTGTAGCGCATTGAAATTTGCTGCGTTGTTATTTTTATACTCATGACAGCGTTCCTAAGTTCTTAAATAGCCTTTTCCTCTCACACTGGAAAGGAAAAAGTTGAGGGCCAATGCCAATGCTAATAACACCATACCGAGGGCAACACCTTGAGCGAATGCGCCTTTGTGGCTTTCCATAGCGATAGCTGTTGGGATGTTTCTTGTCATCCCCATAATGTTGCCACCGACCATCATTGAACAACCGACTTCAGTAACGATACGAGAGAAGGCTGCAATGGTTGCGGCCAATAGAGGAAAACGTGTTTCCCAAATCAAGGTACACGCCACACGTGTCGTTGATACACCAAGCGTACGCGCTGTTTCTACTGCTCGGCGATCACTGGCCTGCAGAGCACCGTGCATCATCGCGACTAGGATAGGGAAACAGATCAACATCTGACCTAAAATCATCGCCTTCTGGGTAAACAGCAATTGCCAATCACCTAGCGGGCCAGAGCGAGAAAGCATCATGTACATCAACAAACCAATAACCACAGTAGGGATCGCTTGCAGGGTATTGATCACCGAAAGCAGAGCCCACTTTCCGGGGAACTCGGTATAAGCCAATAAGAAAGCCATAAGGATTGCAGGAACAATCACTAATGAGATGGCGGACAAAGACACACTGAAGGATACCGCGACGATCTGCCACAATTCGTGGTCAAAACTCACCAGTAGATTCATTGCATCAATCGTTGTTTGCCATAGGGTCATGAAGTATCTCGTGTGAATCGATAATAGGTTTTTATCGGTAATGACTGATGTTAATCATAGCTGACACAATATATTTGAGCCTGTATTGGCCAGCTATTGTTTTTAAGCGTGCTCATTAACTGAATTTAGTTAAGTGTAGTGTTTGTTGGTTTTGACGACATCTTCAACGCTACGCTTTACTTATTACAAACTATTCTGCGCTTGCAACAAACAGTTGTTTGCCGTGCAGTTTAAAGTCGTTAATCAGTTTCTGACCTTTAGGGTTAACCAACCAATCACTGAATACTTTCGCTGCTTGGTAGTTAATGCTTGGGTAGCGCTCAGGGTTAACGAGAATCACTTGGTAAGGGTTGAAGAGGTTCTTATCACCTTGGAAAAGGATTTTAAGATCCAGTTTGTTTTGGTAAGCCAACCACGTACCACGGTCTGTCATGGTGTAGCCTTGCATTTCAGACGCCATGTTCAGAGTTGGGCCCATACCTTGACCAACACTGCGGTAGCCACCAAAGTTTGGTTCGATTTTAGTTTGCGCCCAAATACCCATCTCTTTCTTATGAGTACCAGAGTCGTCGCCACGAGACACAAACGTCACGTTATTAGTCGCGATCGCTTTGAACACATCTGCCACTGCTTTTTGAGATTCAATTTTTGCAGGGTCGCTTTGTGGGCCAACGATGACAAAGTCGTTATACATCAGCTTACGAGGTAAAACGCCGTAACCTTTTTCTACGAAATTCGCTTCAGCCTTTGGTGCGTGAGTCATCACCAAATCCACGTCACCATTTTCACCCATGCGAAGTGATTTACCTGTACCCGCAGCCAGAACATCTACTTTGATGCCAGAATCTTTTTCGAACTCAGGCAGTAGGTAGTCCAGTAGGCCAGAGTGATAAGTGCTTGTGGTTGTCGCCAACTTGATATGAGTGGTGTCTTCCGCACTGCTAGCCGTGTAACTGACGATAGATAGAGCTGCAATAGTTAAGGGAATTGCTTTCATTATTATTATGTCCATTCTGTTATAAATGAATGACATGCCTTCAGATTTAAAGGGCTCAAAGAAGGGCATGTGCATAAGACGCTAATTGTTGTAATTAGAAATCTACACCTTACAAGCAATCTTAATGCCAATAAATCATGCATCAGATCTCATTAAATTGCTGTTATTTCGGACAAAACTACGCCATTTACCCCGTTGAAATGAATCAAAACATGAGCTAGGACAAAATGTCGCACATTGTCCCTGTTGGACAAAAGGTTAATTGGTACACTCTGTCCCAACTTTCCTCACCGGCTAATCATTATGTCTTTACCTAGTTCATCTGCATCCAATCTCAACCCGAACACATTGACTCAGTATCAGGCGTTTTCCGTTTTGGTCGTCGATGATGAGTTGGGTATGCAGGCTATCTTAAAGAAAGCACTAGGTAAGTTCTTTGGCAAGGTGTCGAGTGCAGGGTCGGTTGAAGAGGCTGAAACGCTGCGTTCGAGTGAACATTTTGATCTGATTGTCCTTGATATCAACTTACCAGGTCGCTCTGGTATTGAGTGGGAAGAGGCGTTTAACGACAACGACAAACGCGCCGATGTGATTTTCATGACAGGTTATGCCGATCTAGAGATGACCATATCTGCACTTAAGCTTGGTGCTTCAGATTTTATTCTTAAGCCCTTCAACCTAGAACAGATGATACAAGCCGTTCTGCGTTGTATGGACAAGCGGCTTGACCAAAGAATGCAGTACGCGTTGAAGCGTGATGTTAGCCGTCATATCAAGACCGAATTGATCGGCAATTCAGACAAAACCAAACAGCTTAAACTGCTTATCAGTCAATTTGCACCATCTCGAGCTTCCGTTTTGATAGAAGGCGAGTCGGGTACAGGTAAAGAGTTGGTGGCGCGTGGTGTACATGAAGCCAGTAAACGTACTGGACCATTTGTGCCAATTAACTGTGGCGCGATTGCTCCAGAGCTTCTAGAAAGTGAACTGTTTGGACACACCTCTGGCGCATTTACCGGTGCGAAGAAAAACCGTGAAGGCCTTTTCCGAGTCGCAAGTGGTGGCACCTTGTTCCTTGATGAAATCGGTGAAATGCCGCTGCCAATGCAAGCAGCGCTACTACGTGTGTTAGAACAAAGAACCATTCGTCCTGTTGGTAGTGAGAAAGAGATCTCTGTGGATGTACGCGTTGTAGCGGCGACCAACCGAAACCTTCAGGAAGAGGTCGATAAAGGGCACTTCCGTCGCGATCTATTCTACCGACTTAATGTACTTAAGATTGATGTTGTGCCGTTGAGAGAGCGTCCATCAGATTTAATTGAGCTTGTTCCATATTTTACTCGTCTTTTATCAAGCGAGCTTGGGATGCCTGTTCCAAATTGGGCACATGAAGATATATTGGCGATGAACGAATACGAATGGCCAGGGAATATTCGTGAGCTTAAAAACTTAGTTGAACGATGCATTCTTTTAGACAAGCCACCAGCACACTACTGGCGAGAGATTAATGGCGATCCTGTACCGGCTAATATTTCAGTGACTGTGTCACATGGAGCGGAAATGCCAAACTTGAATAATGCAGATGTTGCCGAGGGTTATCCAAACACTTGGACACTTAAAGAAGTGGAAAAATCTCATATAGAACAGCTTGTTAGTTTCCATGATGGTAATAAGTCGGCTGCTGCGAGAGATCTTGGCGTGGCACGTAAAACGCTAGAGCGTAAATACAAAGATTGGAACACAGAAGGCTCTGAATATGCCGATTAGACGTCATTGGTGGTCAAAGTGGACGTTCCGATTCAAAACCATGGTGCGTTACCGCTTATTGTTCCTAACATCTGCTCCGATCATTCTGACTTTATGTGCACTTGTCGCTATCACATTGTATTGGTCTGTTCATTACACGTGGCAGGGCGCTTTGATTGATGTCGATGAGCGTTTAGATGTTGCCGACAACAGTATCCACCTAATTCAAAATCAGCAAGCATACAACGTTCGAGCGTTTGCCGAGTCTTATAACTTTCAAACCAAACTGGCGAGCGATCTTTCACACGAAGAGCTAACGAGATGGGTGTCTGAAAACAAATCTCGTTATGAACTCGACTTTCTACGCTGGCGCAGTGTCGAGAGTATGGCTAAGAAACTCGAATATCTAAATTTAACTCACAAGTCTTCGTTTTTCAGCGTGTTAAGCCGTAACGAACTCAACTACCTCGATAGTGACCTCGCTAAAAAAGCGGAAGTTCCGATGCTCAATGGGCAAGAAGTTGAGACTCGCGGACTGGTAAGCCGAACCGTTGTATCCATAAAAGATGAACGTGATCATGTGATTGGTTTTCTGGATGGCGGGATCTTACTTAATAACAGTACTCAACTAGTCGACCAAATTAGTAATCTTATCTACCCAAAAAGAGAAGGCTTTAATCGTCATATAGGTACGGTCACGGTCTTTCTCGATGACCTTCGCGTCAGTACCAATGTACCTTTAAGCAGTGAAGAACAAGCTGGGCGCGCAATTGGTACTCGTGTTTCTAATGAGGTTCACTCAAAAGTTTTAAATGAAGGTAAAGAGTGGCTAGATCGAGCGTATGTTTACGATGCTTGGTACATCACGGCTTATCAACCAATCCATGACCAGTTCGATAACGTGATTGGTATGCTTTACACCGGTTATTTGATTTGGCCGCTGATAGAAACGTACCTGACCAACCTTGGTGAAATTAGCATTACCATTGTGTTGCTGTTATTGGTATCAGGTTTGATCGTTCACCGTGGTGCGCGTGATCTTTTCAATCCAATAGAACGCATCCACAAGGTCGTCAAGCTGGTCCAGATGGGGCAAGACAAGCGCATTGGCACGTTAGGTTTGGATGATCAACACGAACTTACACTGCTCGCTAAACAGTTCGACAAGATGCTAGATTTGCTCCACGAACGTAATCAAGAGATTCAACAAGCTGCGTCTGAACTTGAATGTAAGGTTCACTCTCGTACCGCGAGTTTAAAAGAGAAAACTGAAGAGCTCGAATTGCACATCAAACTACTTAATCAAGCCAGAGATAAGCTGGTGGTCAATGAGAAATTAGCCGCATTAGGTGAATTAACGGCAGGCATTGCTCATGAGATCAATAACCCAACTGCAGTGATTCTTGGCAATGTAGAATTGATGAAGTTTGAACTAGGCGATGACGTGAGCCGTGTAGACGAAGAAGTCCACGCCATCATGGAGCAGATAGACCGAATTCGAAACATAACGCGAAGCCTGCTTCAATACAGCCGTCACGGCGGCGTGCAAGATGAAATAACGTGGCAACATATCAATCCAATTGTCGATGAAAGTATTACGCTCGTAAAAACAGGGGCGAAAAAGAAAGGCATTGTGTATGTCTCGAAATTGAATGCTAGAACCTCAGTCGAAGTCAACCGCAACCAATTGCTACAGATTCTGGTTAACCTACAAATGAATGCGATTCATGCGATGGAAGGACAAGGTACGTTAACCATCTCGAGTGAAGACTGGGTTGAAAGCGGCGTGTCTCATGGGGCGATTGTTCATGTGGAAGATGAAGGTTGCGGTATCAAGGAAGAGCAGCTGAAACGCATTTTCTCGCCTTTCTACACGACCAAGCGAGATGGTACAGGCTTAGGCTTATCCGTTTCTCAAAGTATCTTGAGCCAAACGGGCGGTGAGATACGTGTTGAATCCGAAGTAGGTAAAGGAAGTCGATTTAGTATCTACCTTCAACAAAAAGCCACGCCTCAATTGCTAGTATCAAATCTATAAGCTCTAACAGCCAATTCACCGATATTATCACCCGATAATATTTCTAACGCGCTTGGGCTATTACACGAACGTTTTAGCCCAAGCACGAAGATTCCGCACTACTAATCTATCGCCAGCCAAATCTCAACCTCCGCCTGTTTGACGTACACCTCTTTTTAGTTATGTAACACGGTGTATATCTTTCGATCTTGATGCATATCATCTGAACTGTACGAATTTTTGATAACTTGGTCGAAAATCCATAATCAAAACAAATAATAAAGTCAGTCAGCTATGAAATTAAGTAACCTATCTATCAAATTAAAGCTCGTCTCCATCGTCATTTTATCGGTCGTTCTACTGGTAATGGCATCCACCTTTAATTTAATGCAACAGCGTGCTAGTTCGATGGAAGAGCGGCAAGATAAACTCAGCGCTCAAGTTGAAACCGCGGTAAGTTTGGCAAACTACTATTACAGCCAACGCAGTGTGCTGGGTGAAGAGGTCGCAAAGGATCGTGCGCTACAAGCCATCAAAACGCTTCGTTATGACAACACTAATTACTTCTGGATTCTAAACCAGCAGCTCAACATCATTAGTCATCCGTTAAAACCAGAGCTTGATGGCACTAATGCCGGAAACCTTAGAGATGGAGCAGGTAAGCATCACTGGCGCGAGATGGTCACCATTTCTCGCACTCCTGAAGAGAAAGGCTTTCTTGATTACCAATGGATGAGCCCGCAAGGTGAACTCAAAGACAAGATCTCATACGTTCAGTTGTTTCCAGAATGGAACTGGGTGATTGGCTCTGGAATCTTAGTCGCGGATATCCAAGAGGCGTTCTATGCGTTAGCTATTAAGGAAGGGATGGTAGCGGTTGTTTTATCTGGCTTACTGTTCGCTATGGGTTACGCGATTTCCAACAACATCCTTGTGCCACTGAATAAGCTTATCGATAACACCCATAAGATTGCTGATGGGGATCTTCGTGTACGCATGAACATGACACGCAAAGATGAGCTTGGTGATATGAGCCACCAGATAGATACCATGCTCGATAAACTACAAAGCACGCTTCGTACTGCCAATGAGTCAGCGGACTTATCGAGCACCATGGCAAGTCACATCGCGCAAGCCAGTGAAGAGGCCGCAACCAGCGTTAACGCTCAACATGCGCAGTTAGAATTACTGTCTACTGCGATGACTGAAATGAGTGCGACCATCTCAGATGTTGCAGTGAATGCAGAGAACACGGCCGCTAGCACTAATAAGGTGGTCGATCATGCAAACCAGAACGATCAAAACATGCAGGTCACTTCTAAAACCATTTCTCAGGTTTCGGATAACATTTCAACCGCGAACAACTTAGTTAGAGATCTGCAATCAGGCGTTACTGAAATCAGCCAAGTTGTCGGTGTGATTCGTGATGTATCAGAACAAACGAACTTGTTAGCGCTTAATGCGGCAATAGAAGCAGCTCGAGCGGGAGAGCAAGGCAGAGGATTTGCAGTTGTGGCAGATGAAGTCCGTAACCTAGCGAGCCGCACTCAGAATTCAACCAATGAAGTGCAATCCACAATTGAGAAACTGACTCAGCAAGCAGAGCGCACCTTTAAAGCAATGCAAAGCAGTAACGAGAAGGTTGACCACAGCGTTGTCGCGTCTAACGAAACACGCCAACAACTGGATGTAATTGTGAATGAACTGCACAACGCTAACGACATGGTGGCTCAGATTGCCGCAGCGTCGGAACAACAAAGCACAGTCGCAACGGAAATGAGTGAAAGTGTTACTGGTATTCATTTAGCCGCGAATGAGGTTCTACAGGCATCGCAATCGCTCGCAGAAGACAGTCAGAAAATGGCCAATACCACAGAGCATCTAACAGAACAGTTGAAGTACTTTAAGGTATAAACCCCAAAGCACTTAGCGTTAACACAGATAACACCACATAAAAAAACACCTCCGTACTCGAGATAAGTTCGGAGGTGTTTTCGTTTGTCGCTGACTAGGAGATTAATTTACTCTCCTAGCGTTAGACCAAGTTCGATCAATGCGCTGCCACTGAAATCTTCGGTGGGTTGATGTTGTGCTTCTTAAACTCTTTCATCACACGCAGGGTAATGTCGGTTTCAAACAACTTCTCATACGCGGTGTCCACCACATAAGCCTTACACGTCAATTGTATCGCAAGGTAGTTATCGGTAATCGTCTGTTTAACCAAAACCGTGACAGGCTTCGGTAAGTGGATGTAACGACTCGAAGACGCCGCTTCTTGAATTAAGTCACGGGCTAGGGTGATGTCTTCATTCATGCCGACGTAGAACGGAATCACCACCTGCATGTCCAACGCACCGTAGTTACCACTGGTCGTCACTTCATTTAAGAACTTGTTATTCGGAATGGTAATGATGTCGTCATTCAATGTTCTCATTCGTACCGAACGCAAACCGATAGTAATGATGTCGCCGTAGTTACCCTCAAACGTGACGCGGTCACCAACCTGAAAGGGTCTATCAATCATCACTGTGATACCGGCGATGAATGAAGCAGCCAAGTCTTTAAGCGCAAAGCCTACCGACACGGCGAGGGTGCCACCAATCAAGGCCAGTATTTGGTCGTTGATTCTAAAGCTCATCATAAACACGATAAGACCGGTGCTCACATAGATGAAGAACTGAGTAAACGACTGCAGTTTTTGTAGTAGCATTCGATATTGCACGAACTGACTACCAAAGCTGGTCACTAACGAGTTGATGAACTTAAGCAGCAACCACATCGCAGCGATAACGATCATGGAGAAGAACACGCCGCTCCATCGCACAAGGCTCGCTATTTTAGAAATGTTTTCTACGTTAGCTAACTCTTCCGTCGCAAAGGTAGGGAAACTGACAGCACTTGCCAAGCCAACAAATAGTAGGATAAATAACTTCTTCATTTTACTTCACCAGTAGATGTTGACGGTCGAGAACGTTCGTAATATGGCGGAACCAGTGCTCAGAAATTCGAGCCTTTTCTTCATGCCAACCAATATAACCACGGCTTTCAAAGTAACGCAGAATCCCCGTTATCTCTGCCGTGCTCAGCTGTGTACATTCAGACAACACTTCCGGAGAAGCGATTTCCAGTTGAACGATAGAACGAAGTACAGCCAGCATAGGTTTCGGCATATTTTCCAGCTCCTGGGCTTCAGGAACATGGAACAGACGCACCACTGCTTGATCTGTCTCTTTATTTCGGTTCAAAGAGAGTCGGAAGAAACGCAGCGCAACGGTAGGGTTGCCATCAGAATAGTGCCACAAAATTCGATAGAAACCTTGGCGTGCACGTTCTTCTTCACTCATATCATCTTGGTCCCATTGCTTAGGGACTACTAAACCATCAAAAGACAACGGCTTCTCAAGCTCCGTATTGATACGGCTATTTAGAAGTTCACCCACTTGTTTCTCTGTCCAACGCGGAAGGAAACACACCAAGTCAAACAGCAAACGTTCGCCACGCGCTCTATCCACAAATCGCCAGCTTGATTTGGCGATCGATATAACGACACGGTGGTTCTTTTTAGAACGACGCAGAAGGTTGGTCAAACGAATTAAATCAGACAGGCCACCGACCATTGGTTTTACCAGTCGTTGCGCGTTATCAATCGCGATAAGGTAAGTGGTATTGCTCTTACGAAGATGCGCTAATATTTGAATTTCAGTCGCTTCTTCGTCCAAGCCAATGCTCACGGATAAATGCGCTAAAAGCTCGTGGTAACCCGCATAAGGGCAACTCACGTATACAGGCTCAGCGTTAGAGACTTTGTGCAGTAAGGTATATAGCAGCGTTGTCGCGCCGACACCACGTTCGCCAGACACAATACAGATAGCCGGGCTGTCTGACATTAAGTAGCGTGATAACTGCTTAATTTCATCTCCCGCGTAATCTATCAACGTACTGTCGATATTACCCGGAAGAATGTATTCATAGGTTTGATCGCCTTTGATTCGAACCAAGTTTTGCTGATTCTTATCAAGGTCAGACTGTTTAGCAACTTCAATTCTAAATAGATAAGCTAAGGCCTGGCTAAACAAAGTGTAATTGGATAGCAGGGCCATAATTCGATGTTGAAAGTTGTAAACACTCAACCACACGATGCCAATGGCCGTCGCCAATATATTAAGTAAGAAGGTATCCTTGCGGTTTACTGCCCAATTCACCCAAACCGGACGATCAGAGATGTGTTGCAACGTATCGAAGACCTTCGCTCTCCATAGTCTGAGAACTGAGATCGTGACCAGCACAAACCAAAAAAACAGAGCGCTGTAAATCCAGCTGTAAATCGTACCTTTTCCTAGCGTAATACTTGATATCTGGAGAATCACACCCGCAACGATGAAGCTCCACACGTAACGACGAATAGTCGATAGGCGTAGTGCTATCACTTCTTGATTTGATGTACGACCTAAACGGTAGGCAAATTCCAAAATAAAGCTGATGGCAATCGAACCACCTAGAATCCACCAAGTGAAGATCTCCAGGAAAATCAAATGTTGAAGACTAGGGATACTAGAAAGCACTCTCAATGACAATGTGATGGCAATTAGCCAAGCAATCGCACGATCAGCGCGGCTGATATACCAAATCACGCGAACCAGAAAAGGAGGGTTCGTTTTCGCTTCAAGAAAGTTAATTCGAAACTGTTCAATCAAGCGGGTGCTGTTGGCAAGCCACCACACTAAACCGAAGTAGATGAATAACACTTTTAGTGAGGCACCAATCACTGGCACTGGCGAAATAAAGATGTCTTTAACAAGCGCTTTAAAGCTACGAATTTGGAAATAAACAAGATACTCAATATTGAGTTTGGTCAATTCCCACTCTTGCTTAAACTGGGTCACACCATAGGGACCAAAACCGGTTAAACGCTCTTTGTTTGCAGAGTTGGTCTGCTCTAAAAGATGCTGTTTACTTACGTTCAAGCTATTCAGCGTGACGTAACTGGTTTGAACGGCAAACCATTGATCGGCGTCGCTGTTATCTCTGTAAGCTTTTATCTGTTGCTCGAAGGTTTTGATTTCCTGCTTTTGAACTCGCAGAACTTCGGCAAGCAGAATATTGACTTGGCGTCTGTCCGACGGCTCCATAAAGAGAGGATCGGGTAACGAATCAATTCGATCATCGAGGTCAACAGCAGAATCGGATACCTGCGGCTGAGATTGTAAGTCATATTCCAAGTTGGCATGACTAGGCCATGAGAGAATGGCCAACGTGAGGATTAAGAAGCGCGATAGTGAACGCATAAAAGTCTCTTAGAATTATGAGGTTAGGATTACTATAGTTAGATAATCTGACTTTGTGAAATCCAACCCCGTATCGGGGGCGAGTACTTTATTCCTGTTTCGATCGATTTTGTCATGAAATTGTCAGGGATTAGGCTAGTCTTGGCTATGTCTGTTGCTGCTTTGATCAGGGTGGCTTTGACTGTGACCAATCAGCATACGATATATTCAATGGTTGGCATGATTTGGGACGTTATATACCACCCATTATGGGGCGCTGTTCGATATTTTGTTTTTCCTGAAAATCGACGGCTTTTCGGAGATAAATAGAAAATCAAAAATGTGAGTCAGCTCAAACTATGATTTGGCTAGGTTATCACTCACTTAATGGCCAGTAATTGCAATCAATACTTGCAGTTAAAGCCCTGAACAAGTAACGTTGCGACGTTTTTCACATTAAGAAGGTAATGGCATTGATCTCCACAGCAAATATCACCCAACAATTCGGCGCTAAGCCACTTTTCGAAAATATTTCAGTTAAGTTCGGCGAAGGCAACCGCTACGGTTTAATCGGCGCGAATGGCTGTGGTAAATCGACGTTCATGAAGATCCTATCTGGTGAACTTGAGCCAAGTGCTGGTAACGTAAGCTACGATCCTAACGAGCGCGTTGCTAAGCTAAACCAAGACCAATTTGCTTACGAAGAATTCACGGTAATCGACACGGTTATCATGGGTCACAAAGAGCTTTGGGCTATTAAGCAAGAGCGTGACCGCATTTACTCTTTGCCAGAAATGAGCGAAGAAGACGGCATGAAAGTAGCCGACCTTGAAGTTCAGTTCGCTGAAATGGACGGCTACATGGCAGAAGCGAAAGCGGGTGAGCTTCTTCTTGCAGTAGGTATTGAAGAATCAATGCACTTCGGTCTGATGAGCGAAGTAGCACCGGGTTGGAAGCTTCGTGTTCTATTGTCTCAAGTACTGTTTGCAGACCCGCATATCATGCTTCTTGACGAACCAACGAACAACCTGGATATGGACACCATCAAGTGGCTGGAAGATACGCTAAACCAACGTAACTGCACAATGATCATCATTTCGCACGACCGTCACTTCCTAAACTCTGTTTGTACACACATGGCTGACCTTGATTACGGCGAACTTCGTCTATTCCCAGGTAACTATGATGAGTACATGACGGCAGCGACTCAAGCTCGTGAGCGTCTATTGTCTGACAACGCTAAGAAGAAAGCACAAATTGCTGAACTTCAAACGTTCGTATCTCGTTTCTCTGCTAACGCATCGAAAGCGAAGCAAGCAACGTCTCGTGCTAAGCAGATCGATAAAATCCAACTAGACGAAGTTAAAGCGTCTAGCCGTCAAAACCCATTCATCCGTTTCGAACAGTCTAAAGAGCTATTCCGTAACGCACTTGTGGTTGAAAACCTATCTCAAGGTTTTGAAGAAGACCTATACAACAAGTTCGACGGTATCTTCGAAGTAGGTGAGCGTGTTGCTATCATCGGTGAAAACGGTGTAGGTAAAACAACACTACTTAACACACTAGCTGGCGCACTAGAGCCACGCACTGGTGAGTACAAGTGGTCTGAAAACTCAAACATCGGTTACTACGCTCAAGATCACGCACATGACTTCGAACAAGACATGAACCTGTTTGATTGGATGAGCCAATGGCGCCAAGAAGGCGAAGACGAGCAAGTTGTTCGTGGCTTCCTAGGTCGTATGCTATTTGGTCAAGACGACATTAAGAAATCTGTAAAGGTTATCTCTGGTGGTGAGCAAGGTCGTATGCTTCTTGGTAAGATCATGATGCATAAACCAAACATCCTTCTAATGGATGAGCCAACGAACCACATGGATATGGAATCTATCGAAGCGCTTAACCTGGCTCTTGAGAACTACAAAGGCACATTGTTCTTCGTATCTCACGACCGTGTATTCGTAGACTCGCTTGCAACTCGTATCCTTGAAATCAAAGATGGCAAGATCAACGATTTCCGCGGCACTTACGCTGAGTTCTTGAAAGCACGCGGCTAATACCGTGTAGTGAGAGCTGATACGTAATAACACGTTAGTACGTATTCAAAATTAGAAAGGCCTCTATCTTAGCAATCAGATAGAGGCCTTTTGTTTTTCCATACCACACGAATCAACTAGCTTGCGCTAATCACTAATACTTAAACTGCGCGACAATCTTCTCTAGCTTCACACTCACACTCGAGACTTGTTCACTGCAACGTACCGACCCAGAAACCACAGTATAGGTGTCACTAGCAAGGTGAGCGATATCAGTAATGTTTCGGTCAATCTCAACAGAAACCATCGATTGCTCTTCAGACGCTGTTGAGATCTGGCTGTTTAAGTCGAACATCTCGCCAACTTGGAAGTGTATTCCTTCTATCGCATTCACCACGTCTTTGGTTTGGTTTTTCACCAACTCAGTTTGTTCTAAGCTTGCCGTCATCTTAGCGACGGTCTTGTCTATCCCAGTGGTTAAACCATGAATCGTGGATTCTATTTGATGAGTTGAATCGTTGGTCATTAGTGAAAGCTCTCGTACTTCGGATGATACCACAGCGAAACCTCGTCCATGATCGCCAGCACGCGCCGCTTCAATCGCAGCATTAAGTGCCAATAGATTAGTTTGCTCAGCAATACCTTGAATGGTCGTCACCACCTGATTGATTTCACGGCTCTGTTCTTCAAGCTGAACGATGAGATCCTGAGACTCTGCAATGTTTTCTACTAAGACATTAATACTGTCGTTGGTTGATTGTGTCTTTTGTAGCGCTTGATGGGCATTTTCTTTGATCTTCTCGGCATTGGTTGCGGCATTTTCGATATTCGCCGTCACCTCATTACTCGTCATCACTAACTCGTTGACTGCCGTCGCTACCGATTCAGATTGCTGCTTTTGTTTCTCTGCATTGCTCATACTTTTAACTGCCGCTTCTTCAGAACTGCATGAACTGTCTGTCAGCACCGTCATCACGCCGGATAGCTCTTTGATGTTGCCGTGCAGTTTATTGATGAAGGTATCGAACGAGTGAGCAAGTTGAGCCAGTTCGTCGTTACCTTTGGCGTTCATTCTGACAGTTAAGTCTCCATCTCCATTTGCAATAGACTCCATCATCACGTTTATCGCTTTGATACGACCCAGGATGTTGCGACCGATGAACCCCAATAATAGAGAAAGCAGAGCGACGATAGCGGCACCAAACAGATGTAACATGTTTTGTGTGTTTTTAACTGCAGCTGTAATCGCTTGGCTTATCTCATTCTGCACTTCTTCAATGGCTTGTTCCGTTTGATGAACATTGCTACGTAAGGCGCCTCTAAGCCCCAACTCTGCAGACAAACCTAGATTGCTGTTAGCAACTAACAGAGTTTCAACCGCGGCCTTATATTCGGAATAGGCTTGTTCAGTCGCAATCGAAGTTTGGGAGTAGGGTTCAAACTCAACAAGAGCATTGGTTAACGCTGCATTCGTTTGGCTATTAATATGTGCGAGGTAATGGAAGTCTTTTTCGATCAACTCTAACAACGCAAGTTCCAGTGCCAAACTTGATTCTGATTCGATTGTTGATTTCAGCGCTGTTCTTTTTCCATCGAGGGTTGCGACAAAGCCTAAAGGTGGGGTTGTGCGTTCAATGTCGTTCACTTGATTGACGATCTGATGGAACTGTTTCTGGTACTGATGAAGGGTATCGGAGATTTTGGTCATTTGATCGGTAAGGTGAAGCTCGTGCGAGGTTAGAGTTTGGTTCAACGTCACCAATCTTTGATTCAATGTGTCGGCAGTTTTATCGAAACGCTCTGCGTATTTTTGATCGTGTCGAGACAAGAAGTCTTTCTCATGTCGCCTAAGCGTTAATAAATCGACTGAGCTTCTAAGGTTTTCGGTCGCAGCGAGCTCCAGTGATTCCAATTTGTTTAGGCTGAGCTGCTCGTAGATGGCATAGATAAAAACAGAAATAAACAGGGTGAGGTTGATTAAAATAAACTTACTGCGAATAGAAAGAGACAGCAAACGATGCTGAGGTTCCGATGGATTGTTCATGGTTAACTCCCTTTAAGCCAGTGACGTTGATATTCATATTTATTTTGTAATTAACAGATATATTAAAATGATGAATATGTAACTAATAGCCTATAGGGTTGTTAAAGCAAGGTCCGTTGATGGAGAAAGCTACTTAATCGATGATATGCACCAACTTAACTATTATTAACTTAGCCATTTGAGACGCCGACTTTGCTAGCGAAGACGGGGGTAAGCACGTGAGATTAGATGCGAAAAGAAAAAGTCCTCATTAACACTCATGTCAGCAATCTTTGAGATCACAGGCATCGCATTAAGTAAGGACTTTCAGTTATTTTAATTAGTTAGCTTACTATTTAGTTAACAGTTGCTACGCTCCGTTTTATCCGTTTTGATCATCGAGAAAATCGGTGTGCTCCAGCCATAGAGCATTAATGATTCCAAACGCGCAGGCTAGCAACACGCCAAGTACCCAACATAAATACCACATAGGTTATCCTCCTATTTCATCTTTAATTAATACAGTGACGAGCTGTTATCATGAATGTATTGACTGTCTAATCGACCGAACATTTTGTAGTAACACCAAATTGTGTAACCCAAAATAATTGGCACCACGATAACTGCCACAACCGAGATAATGCTCAGTGTTAACTCACTCGATGTTCCGTCCCACAGCGTTAAGCTATGCGATGGCATCAAGCTAGATGGCATGATCATTGGGAATAGAGCTACGCCCGCTGTCGTTATGATGCTTGCGATTGATAAGCTCGAAGAAGCAAAGGCTAAGCCAGCGCGGTTAAGTCGAGTCATCACTGCACAACTCAGCATTCCGATGATGCCTAGCGCAGGGATTCCCCAAAGTACCGGATAGTTTTCGTAGTTATGTAGCAGTAAGTCATCAAACTTCACTACATGTTTTAGCAATGGGTTTGAAACACCATCGGTCACAACTGGGCTAGTAATCAGGTAACCCGGAAGTGTATATGCGTATAGCCCACCAACAATAAACAGACCTACAGTCACAAGCGCCATACATACGATCACTTTCTGGGCACGTTGTTTTAAATCACCCGTCGTTTTCATCTGTAGGAATGCCGCGCCTTGCGTGACAACCATCGCCAAGCTCACCAAGCCACATAGTAGTGGGAAGGGCGTGAGTAGATCCCAGAAACGACCTTGGTATGACATCATTAGCAATTCGTTAAATTCAAACGGAACGCCAATCATCAAGTTACCGAAACCAACACCAAAGATAACCGGAGGAATGAAACCACTGACGATAAGCGCAATATCACAGGCTTTCTTCCATTTCGGGTTGTCGATCTTAGCGCGGTAATCCATACCGAGTGGTCTTAACCACAAGGTCGCCAACACTAAAATCATGGCTAAATAGAACCCAGAGAACGCAGCCGCGTAGATTGCAGGCCATATCGCGAAGATCGCGCCACCCGCGGTCACCAACCACACTTGGTTACCGTCCCAGTGAGGGGCAATCGAGTTAATCATGATTCGTCGATCAACTTCTGACTTCCCTAAAACTGGGAGCAACGCCGCAACGCCCATGTCGAAACCATCGGTAATGATAAAACCGATCAACAACACACCAATAACTGCCCATGTAAACAGGCGAAGATTTTCGTAATCAAACATCTGAATTCCTTAATGAAGGTCGATAGTTTTATCTAGCTGACGCGGTGTGTTTTGCTCACCTGTAATGGCTAGATCTTGGTTTGATTGCTCATGATGATAGCGACCCGTCTTCAGTGCGCTCGGGCCCATTTTTGCAAACTTAACCATCAGGAACATTTCTACAATTAAGAACGCGGTGTAGAACAAGTAAACCAGGCCGATAGAGATCCACAGACTTGAAACGGGTAGATTAGAAGCCGCCATATTGACTGGAAGGATTTCGCCAATTGCCCAAGGCTGACGACCATACTCAGCGACAAACCAACCCGCTTCACAAGCAATCCAAGGAAGTGGGATCGCACATATTGTTGCTTTCAGTAACCAACGATTGGTACCAATCTTACGGCGACAAATTTGTACGAATGAAAGACCAATGATGGCAAACATCAAGACGCCACACACCACCATGATGCGGAAGCTCCAGAATAGAGGGGCTACCGTTGGGATCGTGTCTTTGGCTGCTTGTTTGATCTGTTGTTCTGTTGCATCCACCACGTTATCGCTGTATTTCTTAACCAGTAAGCCATAACCTAGGTCATGTTTAACCGATTCAAAATCATCGATATTTTGTTGTGATTTATCACCAGAGCGTAGTTTTTCTAATAGTCCATAAGCCAAGATACCGCTGCGCACACGTTCTTCATTTTTTGCTAATAGATCATGAATCCCGACAACTGGCGTATCCAAAGAACGCGTTGCGATAATACCCATCACGTATGGGATCTTAATCGCGTAGTCCGTCTCCATGGTTTCTTGGTTTGGGAACCCGAACAATGTAAATGATGCAGGGGCTTCTTCGGTGTGCCATTCAGCTTCGATAGCCGCTAGCTTCACCTGTTGAACATCACCCAACTCATAACCAGATTCATCACCTAGCATTACTGTCGACACAATCGCAGCCATACCAAAAGCACTTGCGACTGCAAATGAACGACGAGCGAACGGTAAATCACGCCCTTTAAGCATGTAGTAAGCACTGATACCCATAATAAATAGCGCGCCGGTTGTGTAACCCGCCGCAACGGTATGCACGAACTTCACTTGAGTCACTGGGTTGAAGATCACCTCAACGAAGTCAGTCATCTCCATACGCATGGTTTCGAAGTTAAACTCTGCACCCACTGGGTTTTGCATCCAGCCATTGGCCATCAGAATCCAAAGACCAGAGAAGTTCGAACCTAGAGCCGTCAACCACGTTACCGATAAGTGCTGACGCTTAGAGAGCTTGTCCCAACCGAAGAAGAACATACCGACTAAGGTTGATTCCAAGAAAAACGCAACAAGCGCTTCAATCGCCAGTGGGGCACCAAATATGTCGCCCACATAGTGCGAGTAATATGCCCAGTTGGTGCCGAACTGGAATTCCATGGTTAGGCCGGTAGCAACACCGACAGCAAAGTTAATACCAAACAATTTACCCCAGAACTTGGTCATGTCCTTGTAGATGGTTTTGTTGGTCATGACATACAGCGATTCCATCACTGCGAGTAAGAAGGAGAGACCTATAGTTAGGGGGACGAATATAAAGTGATAAAGAGCGGTACTTGCGAATTGAAACCGCGACAGATCAACGACATCTGTAAGCATAAAAACTCCTTCCCGCCACGAGTGTGACGGGTAAGATAATGGAAAATAAGATGATAATTAGAGAGAACTAATTAAAGGTTTTACATGTAGCTGTGTGAAAAGAATCGATTACCAACGAAGTGCTTTGTTTTGTTTTTTAGAGAACTGTTTACGTAGCCAGTAATCTGCACTCACGTAACGACCACCGCCGTAAACAAGCAGTACTAACAGCATCACGAAGTAAGTGCCTGCGAATTCCATACCGTTGTTGAGCATTACCGGGTCGCCAAGTTCTGTGATGTAGTTGTAACGACCTGGGAAGTTAACCGCGAGCCATTCGATGAAGCCGTTAAGTCGAACGGTTGCTTCCATACCACCAGTCGCAATCGCATCCCAACCGTGTTTCCAGTGAACCATTGCACTCGCGACGCTCATCATGAAAATCATTGGAATCGAGATAAAGCGAGTAAACAGGCCTAGCGCGATACAGATACAACCTAATACTTCGGTCGCTGCCGCTAGGGATGCCAGTAGCTCTGGGAAGGGAAGGTTAAGACCACCATCGGCGGTTGATGCACCGAACCAAGCGACCGTCCCAGCGAAGCCGAGCACTTTTGAGTGTGCACCAACATAAATCACCGGAATAAGGTACAGACGTACGGCAAGCAGAGCTAGATAATCGAACTGTTTGCATTTCTCGACAATAGTGTCGTACCAGCTGAGGGCTGACTTAATCATAATTTTTCTCCTAAAGAGTGAACGCCAATCAGTTCTGTTTCACTGAAGTGTTCAACCCAATTAATAAACTCGAATCTCGCCAATTGTTGAGCAATTATTTGTTTTATATCGGCTAAAGAACGATTTGGTCGTTGTTGGATTATTTGGATAATCGCAACATCAATTTCTCTTAGTTTTATCGTGTTGACGCGTTGGTCTGAGTCGCGATAAATCGCGTAATAAATTGAGTGTCGCCTTTGTGTTAGAAACGTCAGTGAATCACCATGAACAAGGAAAGGTACCTGTACGAGCTTCATCATACTGTTGACTAACAAGCCCAATTGAAGCTGTTGTTCATCGATACAAAAGTCACCCGTCCACGACATCGGCAATACTTGCTTTGAAGAGTCAATTTCAACGCAAAAGGCACACCATTCGAACTCCAATACAGCCAATTGATCGTCTGTAAGTTGATGGGTGGCAGTCAAACTAGAGATATACATTGGCTGAGCGCGACGCTGAACAAAGCTGACAAACTCAGTCGCGATATGATGAAACTCCGGCTCTGAGGCGTAATGCACGACAACAAACTCATCAACCAATATCAGTAGTTGGTCTTGGTCGACTTGCTGACAAAACAGCGGAAATGTGTTGTTCAATACACCAAATACGTTATCTCTAATGAATTCGCTGTATCGGCACACCGCGTTGCCTTCAAGTGGCGAACGTATTAATGCAGCCAAAGCTTGTGTTTGCCTTACCATTGAGTTTGGCGGATTATGCATATAACAACTCCTGTTCAAGAGGGCGATGACTTACACCAGCATCTAGAACCTGACTATGCACACCTCGTAACTCTTCTGTCAGTACAACCAAAGGCGGTACGTTGTTATCTCTTTCTAGCAATAACGGTTTACTGCCATGAATAGAGATGGTGTAACGTGCCAAGTCAATAACAGCTTGCTGTACTTCCATGCCGTGGGTATCAATCAGCGACTTGTTACCTTTAATCGATTTATCACTTTCAACCGACCTGTCGTTTTCAACTAAATGCCCTGCAATGTGGTAATAGCGAATAGCATCACTCGGCAAAGCTTTAAGCATTTGAGCTGCATCAAAGTGGTGGTTCTGACTGTTCACGTAGAGATTATTGATGTCGACCAACAACTCACAGCCACTGCGCTTTGCTATTTCAGCGATAAACTCACCCTCAGGCATCTCATCTCCGTAATTGTGGTAATAAGAGATGTTCTCCATGACCAAAGGACGTTGAATGATGTCTTGGACTTGCTTGATTCTGTCCGCTAAATAGTCGATGTTTTCTGCGCGGCGTGGCACGGGTAACAGTTCATACAAGTACCCTTGATTGTCTCTAGAGAAGCTCAAGTGCTCGCTATAGACTTCGATATTCAATTCATCGAGAAACTGACCAACCTGACGTACAAACTTTGTGTTAAGTGGCTGGCAATCGCCAATAGACAAACTTAAACCGTGTGCAATCAAGGGGTAGAGCTTAGATATATCTTGTAATTGCTCACGCTTAAGTCCACCCAAGCTCATCCAGTTCTCTGGTGCTAACTCGAGAAAATCAATATCAGGGTGCTTTGGGGAACGAGCGAGCAGTTCAATGTGCTCACCGCGTAGCCCAATGCCTTTGTCTGTATTCTGAATGGTTCGCACTTTATGGTTTAACTCTCTGCTTTTAGGGACTCGGTCATTTGATGCTAAAGCTTTGGTTTTTAAAGCCTTATTTTTTATAGCTTTAGTTTTATGCGTTTCTACTGGCCACATACTCCACCTGTCACCTTGCTATTTGCCATTAAGATGCGTTCTTTACTTGGCGAGATACCTTCAGCTGTTAAGCCACATTTCCCGTCACGAGCTCGAACTAAACGGTCTTGTGGGTTACTGGTCAGTTCCGCTTTTTCGAAACGTTTTTCGGTACCACATTTACCTGCGGCACATTTACCACCGTGTCCTGAAGATTGTTTAGCTTCAACAGGGGCTTCGGCAGGTGCATCAGCAAACGCCATTGCAGAGTTAAGACTAATCACAGACGTGATCGCGATTGATAGGGCGATTTTGTTGTTCATGTTATTTCTCCTTTACAGCGGACATAGGGAAGCTGGCTAAATCACGACCGGACATGATTGGTCCGTCGTAGTATTCGCGTACGATTTTGATCGATTCAGATTTACGCTTAAGGCCTAGACCCATCCAGTGGTTAAGTACCAACATTTTTGGATTAATCTCTTTAGCAATCTCACCAATCACGGAAGGCTTAGCGTGCATAAATGTAGAGACACCATCGGCTTGTTCATGAATCGCCATTGGCATCATCATGATGTCGGCGCCGCGAGCGAAGTCTAAGAAGGCAGGGTTGCTACCATTTTGGTCAGCTGAAATCACCATTACGCCTTCTTCACTTTCAATTCGGTAAGCGAGACAAGGCACATCACCATGAGGAATACCCAGAGCAGTGATCTTCAAACCATCTTTTTCATAAACAACGGTTGGCACTGTGGATTGATAGTCAACATCGGTAAGATTGACCGGGAATAGACCATCGGTTCCATCGTATAAGCCAGCAAGGTAAGCGTATGCGCCATGGTCTGGGTCAAAGTTCGCTGCAAAGTAACCGTTGAGGCTTGGAAAGGCTGAACCTGCGGCTGGACCTGAAATCTCCAACGCCTTTTCACGTTCAAAAAAGTAGCCACCTTTAAGAAGAGCAGGCATGTCATTGACGTGATCGGTATGGAAGTGAGTAATACCCATAAAATCTAGGTCTTCAAGTTTTGCACCCGCCTGACCGAAACGTAGGTAAACACCGCCACCGGCATCAATCATGATTCGTGATTTGCCTTTCCACCATACGATTTCACCTGATGATGCACGTAGGTCATCCGAGATAGGACCACCTGAACCCAGTATTTGTAATGTAAAGTCAGTATCGACCGGCTTAAGTTCAATTGCGTGACAGTTGGCGCCCAAGGTCAATCCAAGAGCAATTGCTAAAGCTTTTAAAGGCTGTTTCATATTGTTATCCAATTCTTTTTTCTTATGTGTTTTCTTCGAAGTGAGCATTCAAAGAAGTGAAACTTTCGCCAAGCAGCACAATAAGTGCGTGCTTCGTTCTGTTCACGGAGCACAAGATAAAGAATTGTTAACGTTTGGTATATCTAGTAATTTTGAAATTAACGTTAAGTAAAACTAAACAGTAATATTGAGCGCGTTCTGTTGCTGAAATAACGTGCAGAAAGGGTGGTAACAGCGAACTGGCTGTAAAAATTATGCGGATAAAATGATGGAGCAAGGAGAGGGAATGATAAGGAGACTAAATCGAATAGAGGACACAAAAGAAAAAGGTGCAAGCCTTCGCCTACACCTTATATGAGTTCATCTGAAAATTGGCTTTAGATAGCACTTGCCTTTAGAAAAGTTTGTCTTTAAAGAACTTGTTCGCCTTTCACATCAAAGTCGATCTTGTCTGCGCCTGTAAACACTTGGAAGCGTAAACCTTTTGCGCGTGCAATAGTGGTGATGCCGAATTTCTGAGCCAAGTCTAAGCCCATTTGAGTTACACCAGAACGTGATAACAGAACAGGGATACCCATCTGAGCAACCTTAATCACCATCTCAGACGTTAAACGGCCTGTGGTATAGAAGATCTTATCTTCACCTGACTCTTTGTTAAGCCACATCTCACCAGCCAATGTATCAACGGCATTGTGTCGGCCAACATCTTCAACAAACGATAGAACCTTGTCGTCTTTACAAACCGCACAGCCGTGCACCGCGCCTGCTTTCTTGTAGGTATCGTTATAATGAGTCAGCGCTTCAAGCGCTGTGTAGATTTCAGATTGTTTAATCTTAGTTTGAGGCACTTGGTAATCTTCCAATTGCTTCATCACGTTGCCATACATGGTGCCTTGACCACAGCCAGACGTTACTGTCTTCTTCTTCAATGCTTGTTCAAGTTGGCTCGTGTCTTCTTTGGTGATAACCGCTGCAGAACTGGTTTCCCAATCGATAATGATAGATTCAATAGCTTCTGGATCAGACAGAAAGCTTTGGTTCTTCAAATAGCCTAATACTAATGACTCAGGACGAGAACCCAATGTCATCAACGTTACGATCTCTTTCCAGTTCAACATCACGGTAAGAGGGCGCTCACACGCGATTTGTTTCGTTAGCTTTTCGCCATATTCATCAAACACTTCAACTTCGATTGTCTGAAGTGGGTTCTCACTGGTTTTTATTATGTTTGGTTTTACCACAGTCATTTCCTACTTAATGAGATAGCGATTTTATGAGATAAGAAGTCAACAAGAGCAATAAGGCTCTCATTCATCAATGCGCTAGTTTGTTAGTTCGCTATAGCTTAGGTTTCGATTAACGTTATCGAGCGCGCCATAGCTCTGAGAATACATAGCTCTGTGAATAACATTAGCGAATTAGCTAAAGCAAATCTTATTCCAAAATAACGGGGATTGATGGAAACAGGAAGCATTAGATTAAAATAGCGCAAAATATGAGAGTTCACTGGGTCGAGTTGTCTGAAATAACCAGTATCGACTAACGTTATAATGACAACTTGATAACGAACGCTATAGATACGCTCTCGTAGGTAATCCGTATTGGCGTGTTTATTGCTTTATGGGGTGTATATGATTGCGCACAGTACAAAATGTCCTAAGTGCATTCAGACCAAAGAAAATCAATTGGGTGAAGTATGTCTGAGATAAAAGAATTCCAAGAACAATATGAAAAAACAGAAGCAGCTTGGCCAATCGGTGTCCAAAGAATAGAGAAAGAGATCAAAACAGGTATCTGGGTAACGACGCAATGGGAATTGACGGGATTTGAACTGTCGCCAGAAGACGATGCCCAAGACGTTTGTTTACTCCAATTACATAAAGACGAGCGTACAGACTATCGTTTCAACCTTAGCTCTCAACAACCTAAGCTTTTCTTAGTGATGGATAACGTCGATTCTGGTGTTGAGCCAGTCATTCAGTTACTTACGGCATCACAAACCGTTGCTGGGCAATACATGGACGGTGACAACCAAGTCCTTTCATACGACATTCCTTTGCCTGTACAAGCTTGGATGGAAGCATTCATTGGCCGTCATGGCGAGTTACTAGAAGCAAGACGTAAGAAACGTAAAGGCGCGGGTCGATCAAATGGCAACTAACTTTTTTAGCCGTTGGTCTCAACGAAAGCTCGATGAATCGTCTGATGAACCATTAGAAGCGCAACAAACGCTTGAGGAAGCCGAACTTATTTCTTCAGAGGCTTCGTCTGCTGCTTCATCTATAGGTGCAGAAACATCAGAGTCATTAGACCGTCAGATTTTAGAAAATAGAACTTTAGAAAATGGTTCTCCAGAAAGCAATGAAGAAACTCATGCTGTCGATTCTCAAGCTATTGACTCTCAGGAGATAGCATCAGAAACGACTGAAGACTTGTCTGTTGCTCAATTATTGGTGTCAGAAGCATCTGAGAGCGTAAAAAAAGCGGCCTTGCGTAAATTATTCCTCTCAGAAGAGTTCAACGTTCGTGATGGTTTAGATGATTACGACGACGATTACAGTAATTTAAAGTCTCTTTCTGAAGGGGTTGCGGAAACCTTGCGTGATTGGGTTAAAGACAAAACGGAAGACGAAACCACACCAGAAGAAGAGCAAGCCATTGATAATAAAGATGAAGGTGAGGTTTTAGGAAATTCTGAAAGCGATCTTGAGGTATCTGATAATGAACTTGAAACGTCAGAAATTGACGAAATAACAGAACAAGAAAATGAACTGTATAAAAATACAGTATCAGATGTTGATGCTACAATGTCAGACGAAGCTGACCTGAAAAAGATGGGACAAAATATACCACACAAAGAATAGGTACATTTTGACTAAACACTCAATGAGCCGCTTGCGACAAAATGTCCCAAGCGGTTTTTTTATACGCACAATAAACGCTATAAATCATTAAACTACTGATATATAGGGATTATTAAACTGGCATGGCATTTGCTAAATAACGTTCATTATCAACTTTTTTGTAGATAGACGAGTTCATGGTCTGACGAACGGCACACTGGCTAAAGGGTTAGTTGTTAACGGATTACTCAGCAAGTTCTCTATCGCTTACTACAATGAAAGTTGAACAGATTATCCATGTCCAAAGATGGAACTGAGCAATGCTTAAACAATTATTAGAACAAGCAACTTCAAATAACGCTAAAGCAAGACTGTATGCATTTGAAAATACAGTTGAGTTAACAAATCTGATTCCACCTACTGTTAGCTACGAAAGCGGTGGTAATACTCTTGTTATTGGTCCAACTGCGATCATTGAAAGTGCTGCGGCGCAATTACCTCAATTGACGAGCCTAACCTTATTGTCGACAGACGGCGAAAAGGGCACAAACCCAGAACTGTATTTCGCGAATTCGGTTCAAGTCTCCGGTTTCCTTGGCACGTTTGAAGTTGTGATCGAAAGTAAAGGCACATCAAGCAACCTAGCGAAAATCGCGATTAATCACGATTGTTTCGATGTTGTTCTAGACCTATGTCTGAATAGCTGCATGACAGAAGAAGTGCCTGTACCGGGTTATTACCCAGTAGGCCGTGGCTATCCAAAACTGGCTGAAGCACTGGAAGAGATTCCAACGCTAATGGGCACGTTCGATAAACCTAAGTTCTTCCGTCTAGACACTGACCTTTGTGCGCACAGTTCTCGTGGCGTAAAAGGTTGTGAGCGTTGTGTTGATGCTTGTCCTGCTGGCGCACTGTCAAGTGAAGGCTCAGATAAGACTGGCCATAAGATTGAGATCAACCCTTACCTATGTCAAGGCGTTGGTACTTGTGCAACGAGTTGTCCGACAGAAGCAATCTCTTACGCATTGCCGAATCCTGACGATACTCAAAAATTCATTGAACGTACGCTAGCGAATTACGAGCAAGCGGGCGGTCTTGATCCTATCGTGCTTATCTGTAGCTCACGTCATGAAACTTACAACGTGATGGCTCTTAAAGCGCTACCAGATAACGTGATTCCAATTGTCGTAGAAGAACTGCCATCTATTGGTATTGATACTTGGTTTGCAGCTTTAGTAAATGGCGCAACTCAAGTTCTGTTTGCAGCATCTCGCTTTATGCCAGAAACCATTATTCGAGTTCTGAATAACGAAGTAGGGATCGCTCAAGAGTTACTAGACCAAATCGGTATTCCAAAAGAAACCATCGATATCCTGTATCTAGAATCGCTACGTGAAGGTCCTCCAACACTTTGTGTGGATTCGTTCGATCTTGCACTTGGCGATCTTCAAGGCAACAAGCGTCAACGTCTATTCACAGCACTTGATGCGATGTCTTCAGCTCGAATTCCAGTTGAGAACATTGTTGAGCTTCCATCGAATGCGCCATATGGCACGGTTTCGTGTGAAAGCAAAGATTGTACTTTGTGTATGAGTTGTGTGGCTGTGTGTCCGACACGTGCACTTCATACCGACGGGGCTTCTCCATCACTTAAATTTGTAGAACAAGACTGTATTCAATGTGGCTTGTGTGAAAAGGCATGTCCTGAAAATGTTCTGACTCTTACTCCTCGTATGAACTGGGTGAAAGAAGAACGTCAGAAAGCGGTTGTGATTCATGAAGAGAAAGCTGCGGAATGTGTACGTTGCCATAAACCATTTGCACCTCAGTCTATGATCGACATGTTACAGAACAAGTTACGCGGTCACTCTCACTTTTCAGATGAAGCAGCGATCAATCGTATTGCTATGTGTGAGGACTGTCGTGTGGTGGATATGTTCGATTCAATGGCGCAAGACCCATTGAAACAATTGAAATACTAGGAGTTAGCCTTGGAAACTAATTTGGATCAGGCACAAGAACAGACACTAAGAACTGAGATCTATTTGGTTCTATCTGCACTGTTTCGTAGCGCACCTTCTGAAGAGGTGATCGACTTTCTAAAAACGCTAGATATTGAAGCATCTGAAAGTGCAATGCAAAAAGCTTGGATTGCTATTCAACAAGCGGCAACAGAATCAAATCGCGAAGCGTTAGAAGACGAATATCAAGACCTGTTCATTGGCATTGGCCGTGGAGAGATTGTTCCATTTGGTTCTTGGCATCGCACTGGCGCCATGATGGAAAAACCATTAGCAGAGATTCGTCATGATTTAGAGCTTTTAGGCATTGAACGTGATGATCAAGTAAAAGAGCCAGAAGATCATATTGCGGCATTGTGTGAAGTAATGGCAATGCTAACCGGTGAAGAAGAAGCCCTGCAACAAGCGGTTTTCAATAAGCACCTTGGTCCTTGGTTCAACTCTTTTACGCGTCAGCTTGAAAGTGCAGAAAGTGCCAACTTCTACAAATCGGCCGCTCAGCTGTGTGAAGCATTTTTAACGTTAGAACAAGTGCGTTTTAGCGTTAATACAAAAAGCAGTAAGCATAAATTAAAGATTGATGTGAAAAACGTCACTGATTACGAGTAATCGAGCAGTACGCGATTATATCGATAGAGGGGCATTAAGCCTCCAAAAGATCTACCGTAAGGTAAGGAAGCAATGATGAAAGATAATAAAGAAATAAACACAAGCCGTAGGGACTTACTCAAAGGCTTAACGACTGCAGCCGTAGCTGGTGCCGTTGTCGCTGGTACAACGAAAGTGGCAACTGCTTCAGAAACGGTTGAAATGCCGAAAGAAGACATGAAGAAGACGGGCTATCGTGAAACGCAACACATTCGCGATTACTACGACACGCTTTAGGAGATAACGGATGAAACTTGTCAAACGCTCCGATAGTGTGAGCAAAGAAACCAATCAGCTAGGCGTGTCTCGACGTGCCTTCATGAAAAACACTTCATTAGCTGCTGGTGGCGCAGTGGTAGGCGCAAGTCTATTCGCACCGGGCATGATGAAGAAAGCACAGGCTAAATCAGTCGATCCAGAAGCGAAAACAGAAGTGAAACGTACTATCTGTTCTCACTGTTCTGTGGGTTGCGGTATCTACGCTGAAGTACAAAACGGTGTTTGGACAGGTCAAGAGCCTGCATTTGATCACCCATTCAACGCTGGTGGACATTGTGCGAAAGGTGCTGCTCTACGTGAGCACGGCCACGGTGAACGTCGTCTTAAGTACCCAATGAAATTGGAAGGCGGTAAGTGGAAGAAGCTTTCTTGGGAACAAGCGATTGAAGAGATCGGTAACAAAGCGCTAGAACTTCGTAAAGAGTCTGGCCCTGATTCGGTTTACTTCCTAGGTAGTGCAAAACACAGTAACGAGCAAGCTTACGCATTCCGTAAGATGGCGTCGCTTTGGGGCACGAACAACGTTGACCACCAAGCGCGTATTTGTCACTCAACCACAGTAGCCGGTGTTGCAAACACTTGGGGTTACGGTGCAATGACCAACTCGTTCAATGACATGCACAACTGTAAGTCAATGCTGTTCATTGGTTCAAACCCAGCAGAAGCTCACCCAGTAGCGATGCAGCACATCTTGATCGCGAAAGAGAAGAACAACTGTAAGATCGTTGTTGCGGATCCGCGTCGTACGCGCACTGCTGCGAAATCTGATCACTATGTATCACTTCGCCCAGGTTCAGACGTTGCGTTTATCTGGGGTGTGTTATGGCATGTCTTTGCTAACAAATGGGAAGACCAAGAATTCATCCGCCAACGTGTATTCGGCATGGACGAGATCCGTGAAGAAGTTGCGAAGTGGAGCCCAGCAGAAGTTGAACGTGTAACAGGCGTAAGCGAAGAAGACGTTTACCACACAGCGAAACTGCTTTCTGAAAACCGTCCGGGTTGTATCGTTTGGTGTATGGGTGGTACTCAACACACCACAGGTAACAACAACACACGTGCTTACTGTGTACTTGAGCTTGCGCTAGGTAACATCGGTAAATCAGGCGGCGGTGCAAACATCTTCCGTGGTCACGATAACGTACAGGGTGCAACTGACCTTGGCGTACTGTCTGACACGCTGCCAGGTTACTACGGCTTGTCTGAAGGCTCATGGCGCCACTGGTCGAAAGTTTGGGATATCGACTTTGATTGGATCAAAGGCCGTTTCGACGACAACGCTTACGGCGGTCAAAAACCAATGAACAGTGCAGGTATTCCTGTCTCTCGTTGGGTTGATGGTGTACTTGAAGACAAAGACAAGATTCGTCAACGTGAAAACATCCGCGCGATGTTCTACTGGGGTCACGCAGTGAACTCTCAGACTCGTGGTCCAGAGATGAAGAAAGCGATGCAGAAGCTGGATATGATGGTTATTGTTGACCCATACCCAACGGTTGCAGCGGTAATGAATGATCGTACTGACGGCGTTTACCTGCTACCAGCGACGACTCAGTTTGAAACCTACGGCAGTGTAACGGCATCGAACCGTTCTCTACAGTGGCGTGACAAGGTGGTAGATCCTCTGTTCGAATCTAAGCCTGACCACGAAATCATGTACCTTCTTTCTAAGAAGCTGGGTTTCTCTGATCAGCTGTTCAAAAACATCCGTGTTGAGAACAACCAACCATTGATTGAAGACATTACTCGTGAATTCAACAAAGGTATGTGGACGATCGGTTACACAGGTCAAAGCCCAGAACGTTTGAAAGAGCACCAACAGAACTGGCATACATTCCACAAAACGTCTCTGGAAGCAGAGGGCGGGCCTGCAAATGGTGAGACTTACGGTCTTCCTTGGCCATGTTGGGGTACGCCAGAAATGAAACACCCAGGCACACATATCCTTTACGATACGTCTAAGACTGTCGCTGAAGGTGGTGGTAACTTCCGCACTCGTTTCGGTGTTGAGTTTGAAGGTCAAAACCTACTGGCTGAAGACAGCTACTCGAAAGGCAGCGAAATCAAAGATGGCTACCCTGAGTTCAGTGACAAACTACTGAAACAACTGGGTTGGTGGGATGACCTAACAGCAGAAGAGAAAGCCTCTGCTGAAGGTAAAAACTGGAAGACCGACGTTTCTGGCGGTATTCAACGTGTGGCTATCAAGCACGGTTGTATCCCGTTTGGTAATGCAAAAGCGCGTGCGATTGTTTGGACATTCCCAGACCGCGTGCCACTGCACCGTGAGCCGCTTTACACACCACGTCGCGACCTAGTTGCTGACTACCCAACATGGGATGACAAAGAGGCGATCTTCCGTGTACCTACGCTTTACAAGTCGATTCAAGAGCAAGACAAATCTGGTGAATACCCGATTATCCTGACTTCTGGTCGTCTGGTTGAGTACGAAGGTGGTGGTGAAGAAACCCGTTCTAACCCTTGGCTAGCAGAACTTCAACAAGAGATGTTCGTTGAAGTGAACCCGAAAGACGCGAACGACATCGGCTTTAAAGACGGTGATGATGTTTGGGTTGAGGGTGCTGAGAAGGGCCGAATTAAGGTGAAAGCGATGGTTACACGTCGTGTGAAACCGGGTCTGGCATTCATCCCATTCCACTTCGGTGGTAAGTTCCAAGGCGAAGATTTGCGTTCTAAATACCCAGAAGGCACTGATCCTTACGTTATTGGTGAAGCTGCTAACACAGCAACCACTTATGGTTACGACCCTGTCACGTTGATGCAGGAAACGAAAGTAACCCTTTGTAATATTCGTAAAGCGTAAGGAGTCTTAAAATGGCTAGAATGAAATTTCTTTGTGACACCAAGCGTTGTATCGAATGTAACGGTTGTGTCACTGCATGTAAGAATGAAAATGATGATGCTCTGGAATGGGGTATTCAACGTCGTCGCGTTGTGACATTGAACGATGGCGAACCGGGTGAAAACTCTATCTCAGTTGCGTGTATGCACTGTACTGATGCGCCATGTATGGCAGTTTGTCCTGCAGACTGTTTTGAACATACAGAAGACGGCATCGTACTTCACAACAAAGATCTGTGTATCGGTTGTGGTTACTGCTTGTTTGCTTGTCCGTTTGGCGCACCTCAATTCCCTAAACAGGAAGCGTTTGGTGAGCGCGGTAAGATGGACAAATGTACCTTCTGTGCTGGCGGCCCAGAAACAGAGCCAGGTTCTGTTGAAGAGCGTCAAAAGTACGGTGCGAACCGTATTGCAGAAGGCAAACTGCCAATGTGTGCTTCGCTTTGTTCAACCAAAGCACTGCTAGCGGGTGACGCAGAGAAAGTTTCTGATGTTTTCCGTCAGCGTGTAGTTGAACGTGGTGCGAAAGGTGCAGGTTGGACAGACGGCAACGACCTTTCTTACGATGCGACTAAGAGCTAAGTAGGAGAGACATATGCTTACAATGTTTAAGCGTCTCTTCCTTGTTGTGCTGCCTATGTTGGCAGCACTAACAATGCTTTCTCCTATGAGTCATGCATCTGAGACGAACTCATCACAAACTCAATCGAGCTCTGCTCAACGAGAAATCACTCAACTTGCTGGTGCCGATTTTTGGCGACAAGTAAGAAATGGTGAAGAAGGTTACACCACATCTCAATCGGCTGAACACGGTGTGTTAATCAGTACTCCAGGTCAGACGTGGTACATATTGAAAGAGAAGTGGATGTCACCAGCCGGTGCCGTCGCTATCTTTGGCAGTATTGCTTTCGTGACTTTGATGTACGTTGTGATTGGACCGCTAATGCTAAGCGCACCAAGAACAGGTCGTAAGATCAAACGTTGGTCTCGACTTGATCGTGCATTGCACTGGAGCATGGCGTTTACCTTCTTAACACTGGCATTCAGTGGTTTGATGTTGGTTTACGGTAAACACTTCTTGAAACCTTATATCCCAACGGATCTATGGGGCTTCATTGTTCTACTGGCTAAGCAATACCACAACTACATCGGACCGATTTTCTATGTGCTGTTGATGGCTGTTCTGATCAAGTGGTGGCGCAAGTCTATCTTTAAGATGGTCGATATCCAGTGGTTCATGAAACTGGGTGGCATGGTAGGGAAACATAAAGGTTCTCACCCATCTGCAGAGTTCTCGAACGCGGGTGAAAAAGCACTGTTCTGGCTATTGATTGTTATGGGTAGTGTGGCTGCGATCAGTGGCTTGGTTTTAGACTTCCCAATCTTCGGTCAAACGCGTCGAGATATGGAGCTTTCAAACCTAGTCCATATGTTAGCTGCTTTGATCCTTATCTGTGGTTTCGTGTTCCACATCTACATCGGCTTGTTCGGTATGGAAGGGGCACTAGAAGGCATGGTAACAGGCGAAGTTGATGAGACTTGGGCTAAAGAGCACCATGACCTTTGGTACAAAGAAGTGATGGAACAAGAGAAAAACGGCGTTGAGCAAAGCGCTAACGCAGCAACAGAGAAAACGGAAGGGGTGAATAAGAATGAACAAACCTCATAAAGGTATTTGGGTCGCTTACATACTAAGCTGCTTTACACCATTTACTTGCCTTCTCTCTGGTGTGGTTGCCATCATCTACGCGGGCTATCGTTTAGATAAAGGCGAAGACGGGGAAGTAGTGGATACCCATTACTACGGACTGATTCGCTCGTTCTTCTTGAACCTGACGTTCTTCGTGGTGCTTATCGTAACGGTAGCGACCTCTAATGGCGTGTTAATCGGTGTGAACGATTACTGGTATCAAAACCATATTATCGATGACATCGCTTACTACATTCCATACGTAGGCATGTTGTTCGGTGGTGTTGCGATTGTGGTTTGGTTTATCCGTATGTATCAAGGCATGCAGCGTTTAAGTCAAAACCTACCGCAAAACCCGTCGACAGGGCCAAACCTGTAACACTAACACGTTAACGACATCTCTAAAGAAAGCCCAGTGATTCAAATTCACTGGGCTTTTTGTTTTTAGGCTATGGAACAGTAAATTGTTGTCAGCCGCTCTCTGTATCAGAACCTACTTATTGACCGCTTCAATATGGTGCAACTCCCTTATTTGGTGCAATTGTAGTGGTTGTTTTTTCGATTTTTAATAACCATAAAAGTGCACGTAAATATTTAGACTTTAATAATCAACGACTTAAAGTTAAAATCTGTTGCACGAAAATTACCCTTAACACTTGGAACACATCTTGCGTTTACTGTTGAGTCTTTAATTAATTACAACATTGAATCGCACGATATCAGTGCAAATCAGATAAAGCGAAGGAGAATGCTTTAATGAGTGAAACGGTGACTCAAGTTCATAGTGCAGTACAAACCCTTACCCAAAGTTCAGATACTTTATTCCTACTACTTGGCGCAATCATGGTCTTCCTGATGCATGCAGGCTTTGCTTTTCTCGAAGTCGGTACCGTGCGAAAGAAAAACCAAGTAAACGCGCTGGTTAAAATCCTTTCCGACTTTGGTGTCTCCGCCATCGCTTATTTCTTTATCGGTTACTGGGTTGCTTACGGTGCACACTTTTTTGCCGACGCTGAAACGCTCTCACAAGGTAATGGTTACGAACTGGTTAAGTTCTTCTTCCTAATGACCTTCGCTGCGGCAATTCCTGCGATTGTTTCTGGTGGTATCGCAGAGCGTGCACGTTTCTATCCAATTTTGATCGCAACGTTATTTACCGTTGGTTTCATCTACCCATTTTTCGAAGGCATCATTTGGAACGGTAACTTTGGTTTCCAAGATTGGCTAGAAGGCCAGTTTGGCTATGGTTTCCATGACTTCGCAGGCTCGGTAGTGGTTCACGGTGTCGGCGGTTGGATTGCATTGGTTGCGGTTTACTTCTTAGGGATGCGTAAAGGTCGCATCCGCGCGGGTAAACACACTAACTTCGCACCATCGAACATTCCATTTTTAGCACTAGGTTCTTGGATCTTATGTGTGGGTTGGTTTGGCTTTAACGTGATGTCTGCACAAGCAATCAACGGCATCAGCGGCCTAGTGGCGATGAACTCACTGATGGCAATGGTTGGCGGTATTCTTGCGGCGCTTGTTGCTGGTAAGAATGACCCGGGCTTTATCCATAATGGTCCTTTGGCTGGCTTAGTAGCAATTTGTGCAGGTTCAGACTTAATGCACCCATTAGGCGCTTTGGTGACAGGCGGTGTGGCAGGCGCGTTGTTCGTTTACTTGTTCACGTACATGCAAAACAAAACACAGATTGATGATGTATTGGGTGTATGGCCTCTGCATGGTGTATGTGGCGCTTGGGGTGGCATTGCAGCGGGTATCTTCGGTTCGCAAACATTCTGGGGCTTAGGCGGTGTGAGCTTTGCTTCTCAAGTGGTTGGCACACTGGCGGGTATTGCTGTTGCTCTGATTGGTGCTTTGATTGTTTACGGCGTGCTCAGCAAGCTAACTGGCCTACGTTTAAGTGAAGAAGATGAGTTCAACGGTGCTGATCTTTCAATCCATAAGATCTCATCTATCAACGAAGACTAACTCTAGTTGCTGCGATGAGTTTTAAACTCATCAAGTACATAACAGTTATACAAAACTAAGCGGCTTCGGTCGCTTTTTTTGTTTCTATGAAAAGTAAAACCGAGAGTTTGAGTAAGAACGGTCACAACGATCAAGCGAGTTATGTCACAAATAGCCAATGAATTCAGTTACCTAAGACTATGGTCTAATCCCTAAAACTATTGTTGGAATTTGAACAGTGCTAAGCTGTTACAAAGTGACATATTTAAAAGGACGTTATATGCATTTCCCATATCGAAATATCGTAATTCTTACTGGCGCCGGCATCTCCGCGGAGTCGGGGATTCAAACATTCCGAGCACAAGACGGATTATGGGAAAACCATAAAATCGAAGATGTCGCGACCCCTGAAGGGTTTGCAAAAGATCCCGACTTGGTTCAAGCATTCTATAACAAGCGTCGCCATGGTTTACAAGGTGAGGGCATTCATCCAAACTCAGCCCACAAGGCGCTAGGTGAGCTTGAAGACAAACTTGATGGTAAAGTAACAATCATCACTCAGAACATCGACAACCTGCACGAGAGAGGCGGTAGTAACAACATTATCCACATGCACGGTGAACTTCTAAAAGCACGTTGCAGTGAATCGAATCAAGTTATCGAATATAAAGGTGACATTGAAACTGGTGAACTTTGTCACTGTTGTCAAATTCCAGCGCAAATGCGTCCTCATATTGTGTGGTTTGGCGAAATGCCATTAAGAATGGGTGACATCTATTCAGCACTCGAAGAAGCCGATCTCTTTATCTCTATCGGAACTTCAGGTGTTGTTTATCCAGCTGCAGGCTTTGTTCATGATGCAAAAATGCATGGTGCGCACACAATAGAGATCAATCTAGAACCAAGCGCGGTTGAAAGTGAGTTTGAAGAGAAACGTTACGGTAAGGCGAGTATCGAGGTACCTAAACTCGTCGGGGAATTGTTATGTTCAGAGAAAGGTTCTTTAACGGCCTAAGCCTTGTCTTTAATAAAGCACATCAGTTTCTGAATCTGAAAAAAATAAAGCGGCTTACGCCGCTTTATTTACTTAACTGATTAACTAACAATAACTTAGTTGTTCACTTTAAGTTTTTGGAAGTACTCGTCATAAATGACGCTCGCTTCACCAACTTCATCTTGCCATACACCGTTATCCATCACTGATTGTGGTGGGAAAACGTTCTTGTCTTCAGCAAATTCTTTTGGAAGAAGAGGGTAAGCGGTTTTTACTGGAGTCGGGTAGCCGATCTCTAGAGCAATTTTCGCTGCGTTCTCTGGGCGAAGAAGGAAATCGATCATCTTATGAGCGGCTTCGATGTTCTTAGCACCAGATGGAATCGCTAGGCTGTCCATCCAGAAGATAGCGCCTTTCTCTGGCCAGATAATGTCAATCGTTGCGCCTTCTTGGCGTGCCATGTAAGCAGAGCCATTCCAAAGCATACCAAGTGACACTTCACCCGCTAGGTAAGGGTTCGCAGGGAAGTCTGAGTTAAATACCAATACGTTTGGCATCAGCTTACGAAGTTCTTCGTACGCTTCTTTGATTTCTTCTGGGTTGGTTGTGTTTGGAGAGTAACCCAATTTAGATAAAGCGATATGGAAAACCTCACGAGAGTCATCCATCATCATCAGCTGACCTTCCCACTGTGTATCCCACAGGTCACCCCAGTTTTTCACTGAAGACTTGTCTAGCATATCTGAGTTGATACCAATGCCCGTTGCACCCCAAATGTATGGGATTGAGTAGTTGTTGCTTGGGTCAAATGGCTTATCTAAGTAATTTGGATCCAAATCAGCAAAGTGGCTTAGCTTAGTTTTATCAAGCTCTTGAAGCATGCCTTCTTTACGCATCTTAGAAACGAAGTAAGTAGAAGGAACCACTAAGTCATAACCCGTACCTTGAGTTTTTAACTTAGCGTACATGCTTTCGTTAGACTCATAAGTAGAGTAATAAACCTTAATGCCCGTCTCTTTTGTGAAGTCTTCTAATACTTCATTTGGGATATATTCAGACCAGTTGTAAAAATACAGTTCTTGGTCAGCTGCGAAAGAGGGTGTAGAAAGTAAAGTAGCAGCACACAATGCGCCGGTATACAGTGTTTTTTTCATTACTGTTCCGTTCATTTGTTTGATTTGAAGTTGGGTAGTGAGCCCAAAGTAAAAGGATTCCTAAAAATCGGGGTATATTATAGCAGCGATATAATAAAATAGGCAGCCTAAGCTGCCTATTCATTGATATTCTTATTTTTAACTTGTTGATTATCTAGCTAGGCTTGTGAAGTAAACCTATTACTTAGTCGCCATTAGATAATAAGCTAAGTTACTGACCTGCTTTAAGTTTCATGAAGTAATCTTCGTACTTCACTGTCTTGTCGCCAACTGCAGCTTGCCATTCAACACGGTCAAGATCTTCTTGAGACGGGAACAGAGCAGGGCTGTCTTTGAACTTCTCGTTAGACGCTTTAACTGCCGTTAGGTAGCCAGTATCGCGAGAAATCTGCTCAGCAATTTCAGGGCGAAGTAGGAAGTCGATCATCTTATGAGCCGCTTCTACGTTTACCGCACCAGAACTGATTGCAAAGTTATCAACCCAACCGATACCGCCTTCTTTAGGGAAAACCAATTTGATTGGTAGACCTTCGTTTTGCGCAGCGGCAGCAGAACCGTTCCACAGCATACCAAGTCCAACTTCACCAGACATATATGGCGCGCCTGGGTTATCTGAGTTAAATACTAGAACGTTTGGCATCAGCTTTTGTAGCTCAGCGTACGCTTCGTCGATCTCTTTCTCGTTTGTTGTGTTACCAGAGTAACCTAACTTACGTAGTGCGATGTGGAACACTTCACGAGTGTCATCCATCATCATTAGTTGACCTTCAAGCTCAGGCTTCCATAGATCAGCCCAGCTTTGGAAATCTTCTGGATCGTACATGTCAGTGTTAACAGCAAGACCTGTGATCGCAACTACGTGTGGAATAGAGTAGTCGTTACTTGGGTCGTACGGCTTATCTAGGTAGTTAGTATCTAGATTCTTGAAGTTGTTCAGCTTAGTTTTGTCGATCTTTTGTAGCATACCTTCGTCACGCATCTTAGATACGAAGTAAGTCGACGGCACAACTAGGTCGTAGCCTTTGTTGTGTGTTTTTAGCTTTGCGTACAGGGTTTCGTTCGACTCGTAAGTCGAGTAGATAACCTTGATACCAGTTTCATCAGTGAACTGTTCTAGAATCTCACTGTTGATGTAAGGTCCCCAGTTCATGAATACCAATTCTTTGTTATCTTTTGCAAATGATGGTGCAGATAACATTGAAAGCGCACATGCACTACCAGCTAATAGAGTAGCCCATTTTTTCATTGACGTTAGCTCCAAACTAAACGTTGCCCGAAGGCAGTAGATAGAAAAACAGAATGGCAATTTCCATTCTGTTTATGATTAACACTTTTTTGAACTTGAAGTAGCTTAACTTCTTACCAAGCCTGTCTCTTTATAGAGTAGGAGACTTACTTGATTTTTTCTCTCGCTAATAACTGAGAAATGATCACCAGTATTAACGACACCACTAACATCACTGTTGCTAGGGCGTTTACCTCAGGAGAGATACCCACTTTAACCATTGAGTAAATCTTCAGTGGTAAGATTTCATACGTTGGACCGGTTACGAAAGAACTGATGATCACATCGTCCAGAGACAGAGTGAAACTCAATAACCAACCCGCAGCAACCGCTGGCTTAGCAAGTGGTAAGATGATCTGTTTTAGGATCGTCCATTCGCTCGCACCTAAGTCTTTTGCTGCTTCTAACATCTTCACATCAAAGCCATTCAAGCGACTGTAAACCGTTACCACAACGAACGGTAGACAGAAGGTAATGTGAGCAGCAAGTAGGGTAAAGAACCCAAGTTGTACACCCATTACTAAGAACAGAGCCAGTAACGAAATTGCCATTACGATATCTGGTGACATCATTACGATGAACAACATGCCATTTACGATGCCTTTACCTTTAAATTGGTAACGGAATAGGGCTACTGCTGTAAGGCTACCGACAATCGTTGCGGCTGTTGCTGAGAACACCGCTACATTGATCGAGTGCCACGCAGCCTGCATTAGGCTGTCGTTGTTAATAAGCGCGTCATACCATTTAGTCGTGAAGCCACCCCATTTCATACCAAACTTATTGGCATTAAACGAGTTAGCAATCAATACGATAATAGGTAGGTATAGAAAGGCGTATACCAGCGCCATAAAGCTGAACTTAACTGTGCGCCCCATTAGTCTAGCTCCACTTTCTTATTCAATAGCTTACCTGCTCGGTAGTAGGCATACAGCATCACAGCCATTGCCATGGTCAGTGCGATACTCGTCGCTGCACCAAACGGCCAGTCTCGAGCGTTGAGCACTTGGCTCTTAATCACGTTACCAATCAATAGGTTCTTAGCTCCGCCTAATAGGTCAGAGATGTAGAACATACCTAACGCTGGCAGTAGTACTAATAAACAACCGCCGATAATGCCCGGCATTGTTAGGGGCAGTACAACTTTCAATAGCGTTTGCAGTTTGTTCGCACCTAAATCTTTAGCCGCTTCTAAATACGTATCATCCAGTTTCTCAATCGCTGAATACAGCGGCAGAATCATAAACGGAAGTAGGATGTACACTAAACCGATCATTACTGCGGTTTCTGAGTACATGATACGTAGCGGTTTATCAATGATATCTAGCGCTAACAAACTTTTGTTCAAGACACCTTGCGTACCCAGTACAATCTTCAATCCATAAGTACGAATCAAAGAGTTAGTCCAAAATGGGACAATCACTAGGAACAACATGATTGGACGCCACTTCGCAGGCATTTTTGCCACGATGTAAGCGAACGGGTAACCAATAATTAAACAAAGTAGGGTTGCGACAATTGCCATATAGAAAGAGTGCATCAACACTTTAAAATACAGCGGGTCAGCCAAACGCACGTAGTTATCGAGGGTGAAGGTCATCTCGATCAAGTTCGCTTCATCACGAGTTAAGAAGCTAGTACCGATGATCATGATGTTTGGAATCATCACGAACAGCACTAACCAACCTGTGATTAAAGCAACAATTGCGTTTTGTAAATTAAACTTCTTGCTCATCTTCTAATACCACTTCCCAGCTCTCAACCCAAGTTACTGCAACTTTTTGGCCCAGTGAGTGATCAACATCAGGGTCATCTTCGTTGAAGAATTCGCTAACCATGACACGCATACCAGATTCAAGTTCTACAACTGAATCTAATGTCATGCCTTTATAGGTTCGCTCGACAATGTGGCCAACAATACCGCGTTGCTCAGACTCTTTGATTTCTTCGATACGAAGATCTTCAGGGCGAAGCAATACTTGCAGTTTTTGACCCGGTGTGACGTCTTTATCGTGATAGATAACCGACTCTTCACCTTCGATTGTCGCAACAATGCGTTTTTCATCTAGACGAGATTTCGCTGTCGCTTCGAATACGTTAATTTCACCAATGAAGCGCGCTACAAATAGGTTCTTAGGCTCTTCGTAGATCTCTCTTGGTGTTCCGTCTTGTTCAATCACGCCATCACGCATAACAATAATACGGTCAGACATAGACAGCGCTTCTTCTTGGTCATGCGTTACAAAAATGAACGTGATACCAAGTTGGCGTTGTAATTGT
The DNA here is from genome assembly GCF_002872555.1 of Vibrio sp. 10N.286.55.E10. Classification (NCBI taxonomy): domain Bacteria; kingdom Pseudomonadati; phylum Pseudomonadota; class Gammaproteobacteria; order Vibrionales; family Vibrionaceae; genus Vibrio; species Vibrio sp. 10N.286.55.E10. The sequence continues at coordinate 95,647 of NZ_MCSD01000015.1, read as the reverse complement.
TTCAGCTCGATTTGCATCTGTTTACGCAGTTTGTAATCCAGAGCAGATAGAGATTCATCCAACAAAAGAACTTTAGGCTTATTAACGACAGCACGAGCGATTGCAATACGTTGCTGTTGACCACCAGATAGCTGGTGTGGCTTTCGTTGTGCCATTTGTTCTAGGCGCACCATTTTCAAAGCATCCATTACACGAGGTTCAATCTCGCTGTTTGGAACTTTCTGCATGCGTAAGCCAAATGCCACATTGTCGAAAACGGTCATATGTGGGAATAGGGCATAGCTTTGGAATACAGTGTTTACATGCCTTTGTTCAGCAGGAACTTGGGTTACGTTTTGTTCAGCTAATAGTATTTGACCACTATCTGCCGTTTCAAAACCCGCAATCATTCTTAGTACGGTTGTTTTACCACAACCTGATGGGCCTAAAATCGTGAGAAACTCACCATGATTTACGTTTAAATCCAGATTGCCGATGACTTCCTTACCATCGAAACTTTTACTGATGCCAGTTAGCTGTACTACTGGCTTTCCTACTGATTTTTTAGCGTTCAACGTCTGTTTTTCTCCACCTTGGTTCTATTTGAGACCTGTTGCTATACACCTTTAAGGCGCGCATCATAATCACCAAAAACGTGAATTCAAAGCATTTTTTACCTTTCGAAGATAAAAAATTTCGCAGGTAAAAGTAAACATCCTTTACCATACTGTTATTTACTGGGTTTACACCCCAACAAGTGTCTAATTATTAACCATTAAGACGCAAAAGCAAGCCTTGTTACAGAATCATATTTTAGTTTGTATCCGACATATGAGTATAATGAAGGTAATTTTTTATCAATAAGTTAGGTGGTTTCGCTTAATCGGCGCACCTAGGTATCAATATGAACAACGACATCGAAAAAGATTTTAATTTGGGCGGTAGTATCAACCGTGCACTTTCTGGCGATTATGAGCTCAAAGCAACGGCTGTATTCCAAGAAGCTTGGAAACATACGATAAGTCACTTTCTTTCGTTTTCCCCTGCGATTATTGCTTTGATGTTTGTGCAACTCGCTATCTTTTATATCGCACTTAAACTACAGCTTGGTGACCCTGCGGTTATATTGGATGCGGTTATCGACCCAGAGTCGTTTACACCACAAATCGTTGAATCAATTTTTATTGCGAACTTTAGCTATGAAGTGATCAGTGCACCTATCTATGCTGGTATCTGTTTAATGGCCATGAGCCACGCTGCTGGTCTACAAACCAAAGTACGCCATATTGGTAAAGGTTTGCAGTTTACGGTTCCCGTTATCCTAGTGACTTTATTTAGCCTAATGCTTCAAGGCATAGCAGGTATGATTCTGCCGTTCTTATCTATCTACTTTTCACTTGCGTTCAGTCATTCGATTCTGCTGATTTGTGATAAGAAAGTGCCGCCAATGCAATCGCTTCTGCTTTCATTAAGAGCGGTAAACAAGAAGATCTTCGTGGTCGCGTCTATTTACCTAATGGTTATGTTGATGTTCATCGTGGCTGCGATGATGTACGGCATTGGCTTAATCTTCGTTCTTCCATTCTTCTTCCACGTGAAAGGTATCCTTTACCGTGAAATGTTTGGCATCAAGTTGAAACTGATTGCTTCAGATCGTCCAAAGAGTGATGACGATAACAACGACAGCAATAACGACGACAATAACAAAAACCCACAGGTGTTCGATGCATAAAGACACACAGGCAAGCGCAAGCAAATCACTTGCGCTTAAAGTGACGGCACTGGCTCTTGTTGGCTCTATTTCACTAATTGGTCCTTATATTTACCAAGAAGAGGAGCGTCGACGTACGACAGAGCAGAGCGCCAATTCCACTGACCAATTTGGCGACTTGACGGTTTCTTCGAGCACACCAAATTTTGCGGCCATCGAAGATGTGAACGAGAAAAAGGACACATTTTTTTCGTTCCTACGTCCAAGCATCAATATTGAAAACAAACGTATCACCAAAGAGCGCGCGTTTTTAACTAAGCTCTCTGAATCTGGTTTAAACAAAATTGATTCTGAAGACGCGTCTTATGCGAAAAGGTTAGGGAAGTTATACAGCTTACCTGTGCCTAGTGAAGGTTTAGATCTGGCATGGCTGACAGAGATGCTTAATCGCGTCAATGTACTGCCAGAAGCGCTCGTACTGACACAAGCAGCGAATGAGTCAGCTTGGGGAACGTCGCGTTTCGCCACCAAAGCGAACAACTATTTCGGACACTGGTGTTACACCAAAGGTTGTGGCCTTGTTCCGCTACAACGTAACGAAGGTAGCTCTCATGAAGTCGCAACATTCTCTTCAAGCCAAGAGTCTGTGCACCGTTACTTCATGAACCTAAACCGAAACCGTGCTTACGCAGACCTAAGAGCAATTCGCGCAAAACTAGCAACACAGGGCGACGATCTGTTAACGACCGAAACCGCAACAGAGCTCACCAACGGCTTGCTAAAATATTCTGAGCGCGGTTCAGACTATGTGACTGATTTACAAGCTATGATCCGTCACAACGAGGTATACTGGACAAAGTAACTCGATTTGATAGTCATTTGTTGAGCTTATACGATAAGTTCGACCAAATAACATCACATAAAGAGCAGCTCATTGGCTGCTCTTTCTATTTATAAACGCTCAACTTCGACAAGATTATAATAATGAAAAAGACAGCACTCGCTATATTAGCCTCATTAAGCCTTGGGGTTTCTCTTCCAGCTTCCGCGCAAGAGTACATGTTCACGTATTCTAAACTTTATACTCAGCTGAAAAACAACACCAAAGAAGGGCATGATGATGTCAAAGTTGCGGTCTTCTTTGTTGATCAACAAGCTCAGCAAACCTGTCACATCAGCAAAGCTTGGATGGAAAAAGAAGAGCACTACGAAGAGCTAAAAGTCTCTCCTGCGAATGAACTGCTTCTACCTGTAGATCAAAACCTACGTTCAGCTAATCCTCTTATCTTTGTACAAACTCAAGAAGAAGAGTGTGCGTATTCTTTGGTTGTGATGACGCAAGAGCCTTTAGCTGGCACAGTAGAAGTAACTCAACTAGAAAACCTATTACCACAGATGCAGGCGATGCTTGAAGATGTCAGCGGTATGTTCTCTGGTTGGTTCACGCCTGATATACAAGGGTTAACGCTGGAATTCGCTAATAAGCTTGAAGGCAACATAGAGGTTTCAAACGGCAAGCAACTACCAATCGAAGAAGGGCGAGCGAAATTCACCTTAGAAGAACTGAATGGAAGTGACAGCATCACGTTACCAGAACCAACAGTTCGCGTATTGCCGTACATTCCCGCGCAATAATTTTTAAAGGAATTATTGTTAGCAGAATCAGTCTCCAAACTTTCATGACATATCTTAAAGCAGCCTGATCGAATTAGAGCAGGCTGCTTTTCTTTATCTGTGATACCAACCGAGAGCTTGTGAAGCCGCGTTTCCCTACCGCTTAGGGAGCTTATCGAATAATAAAAGCCGAATCTTTCTAATACTCAGCTTGTTTATCCTGCCGTTACTATTTCAACATGAAATAAAAATCCGTATAATCCACGCCCTAAAACAGTCCCACTAGCAATCTACAGTCGGTAATACGACGGTGTGAGAGTCGCAATGAACCAAAACGATAATAGAAAAGAAACACTTGAATTCAACAAACTTCAGAAACGTCTGAGAAGAAATGTTGGAAATGCCATCATCGACTACAACATGATCGAAGAGAATGACGTAGTAATGGCATGTATTAGTGGCGGTAAAGATTCATTTGCGATGCTAGACATTTTGCTACGTTTACGTGAAGCAGCGCCTATCAAGTTTGATGTTGTGGCAGTAAACCTAGATCAAAAACAACCTGGGTTCCCTGAACACATTCTTCCTGAGTACTTTGAAACGCTGAACATTCCTTACTACATCGTAGATAAAGATACGTATTCAGTGGTTAAAGAGAAAGTGCCTGAAGGCAAAACAACGTGTGGCCTATGTTCTCGTCTTCGTCGTGGTACTTTGTACTCATTCGCAGAGAAGATCGGCGCAACTAAGATCGCACTTGGTCACCACCTAGACGACATCGTTGAGACCATGTTCCTAAACATGTTCCACGGCGCGCGCCTAAAGGCTATGCCACCAAAGCTTCGTTCAGATGATGGTCGTAACGTTGTTATCCGTCCACTGACTTACTGTCGCGAAACGGACCTAATCAAATACGCTGAGCACAAAGAGTTCCCAATCATTCCTTGTAACCTATGTGGTTCACAAGAGAATCTACAGCGTCAGAACATTAAAGCGATGCTAATTGATTGGGATAAGAAAACGCCAGGTCGTGTTGAGAAGATCTTCAAGTCAATCCAGAACGTAAGCCCAAGTCAACTGGCTGACCGCGAGCTGTTTGATTTCGTGAACCTTACTCTAGACCGTAGTGAAGATCGCAAAGCATACGAATTCGAAGAAGCTGAAATCTCATCTTCAAACATTGATGAGTCAATGTTCATCGACGTAACCAACGTTTAGCCATTTGAGTCGATAAAGATGATATTAGCCATTCTGTATTTGGAATGGCGTTGCTCTAGATAAACAAAAACGCCTCAAGCAATGCTTGAGGCGTTTTTTTATGAGTTGAACTTGTAGTGAAGCTCTGTGCTTAAACGACTTAACCTTTCGAAAGGTTAGGGTCTAATGGGCTCACGTAACCAGACGGTTTAAGAGCCAACACATCACAGTTAATTTTGTCGATAACATGCTCCGCTGTATTACCAATAAACACGGCAGACAAGCCAGTACGACCCGTGGTACCCAGAATAACCATTGCAGCGTTATTTTCAGAAGCCACACGAGGAATAACATCTTCAGGCAAGCCTTGCTCAACCACAGTTTGTTCTTCACACATACCGTGCTTTTGGCGAAGCGCTTTCATTGCCGTCAAGTGGTGACCACGAACTGCGTCAGTATAAGACGTTGGATCAAACTCTGGCAGTTCAATCGTGATATTAGCAGGTGTCACTGGGTAGGCATTCACCAAGAACGGTTCAGCATCCAAACGACCCGTGATCTCTAGTAACCTGTCGACCATAGTGTCGTTAAGCTCTAAGTGAGCTTCTGTTTCCGAACCAACGTGAACTGAAGCAAAAATCTTCGCGTGATCTGGCCAGAAATCATTTTTAACCAATAGCACTGGGCTAGGGCATTTTCTCAACAGATGCCAATCAGTTGGAGTGAAGATGACAGACTCCAAGGTATCATGCTTACGCGTACCTTTGATTAATATATCATGCTCGCCACTATACACCTCGGCAATGATCGCTTCGTACGGGCGGTTGTGCCAAACCACTTGTACATTAAATTCAATAGAATCATCTAGGTAAGGTTCTGCGACTTTATTCATCCAAATTTCGCGTTGGTGAATTACACCTTTGCGCATTGCGTCTCTTTCATCGATAGAGAGCATAGATGTCATTTCATACGAGAAGTCGTATATCGACAAAAAGAAAGTGATGTGGCTTGTTGAGGTGCTTTTCTTGGCAAGTTGGATAGCACGAACTAGAGCAGGTTGCTCATCGTGATTAATGTCTGCGACAACTAAAATTTTGTTATAGATACTCATAACTAAGCCTACTTTTCAGACCGAACATATAAATAATGTAGCGTAGTTATGGGGAGATTAAGAGAAATAAAAGAGGTTTTAAGAGAGAAACATGATGTAGCTCATTATTGAACTACATCATTGATATCTAGACTATTCTTTTGAAACGCCAGCAAGTTCCATCAACGCATCGTGATCTTCGATAGTGATATATTTGCCTTTAACGCTCAAGATGTCTGCTTTTTGGAAACGACCTAAAAGACGGCTGATTGTTTCAACAGTCAAGCCAAGGTAGTTACCAATATCGCCACGAGTCATCGTTAGGCGGAACTCACGCGGGCTGAAGCCACGCTGAGAGAAGCGAGTAGAAAGGTTGTAAAGGAATGCAGCAAGACGCTCTTCCGCGTTCTTCTTAGAAAGAAGCAGAATCATTTCTTGGTCACCTTTAATCTCGTTACTCATCAGGCGCATAATTTGCTGACGCAATTTAGGCATTTTTCCTGATAGGTCATCAAGAATTTCATATGGGATTTCACATACCATAGAAGTTTCTAGCGCTTGTGCGAAACTAGGGTGTAGGTCACCAGTAATCGCATCGAAGCCAACAAGATCGCCCGCTAGGTGGAATGCAGTAATCTGCTCATCACCTTGCTCGGTAATCGTGTAGCTCTTGATCGTTCCAGAGCGAATAGCGTATAGAGATTTAAGCTCGTCACCGGCTTTAAATAACTCTTGGCCTTTTTGAATAGGCTTTTTTCTCTCAATGATCTGATCAAGTTGATCGAGTTCAGATTCATTCAAAGTAAACGGAATACAGAGCTGGCTAATACTACAATCCTGGCAATGGATTGCACAGCCGCCAGACTGAACACGTTTCGTCACAGGCTTTTCAGAAATCATAACAATCTTTCACTATTTGATATACGTCAATATTTTAGCATTCCTTTATCCAGTTGGGTAGTAAAAAAACCGGATTTAAAGAACAGCTATACGGTATAAATAATGAGCTGCAATGCCATATAACCGGTATAGAAACCATAAATGAGGATTAAAATTGCGCCTAGTTGGCGAAATAAGTCAGCTTGTTGCAGTTTCTTGAGGAAATTAGCGCCCATACCAACCGTCAGCATCGCTGGAAGCGTCCCTAAACCGAAGGCAAGCATGATGCCCGCTCCGTTGTACCAGCTTCCCGATACCGCAGCCCACGTTAGCATAGAGTAAACCAGGCCACATGGAAGCCAACCCCAGATAAAACCAAAAGGCAGGGCATGGCTTGGGTGTTTGAGCGGAAGAAAAGACTTACCGATTGGAGAGATATAACGCCAAAGCTTCTGGCCGACTTTTTCAAAGAACAGCAAGCCGAACCACCATTTGCCAATGTATAAACCTAAGATGATCATAAAGACAGCAGCAAATAGACGCAGCCAACCGAGCAAGGCATTAAAATCGCTGAGCTGGCCAATCGAAGAGATTGCTCCGCCTATCACGCCACCAATCACGGCATAGCTTAATAGGCGTCCAAGGTTATAAAGCAGGGGAATAACAGGGGAAGGCTTCGTGTTACCAATCGAAAGAAGCGACGCGATGCCACCACACATTCCCATGCAGTGTCCCGCGCCGATCAATCCAACAATAAAAGCTCCGATCCAATCAGGCGTCATCATTCTTTTTATCTAAGTTAGGTTGGCTTTCTGTATTGGCTTTTTCATTCTTAGCAAGTTTGCTATCTGAATGGTTGTGAGCTTTTTCGTCTTCATCAAACAGAATGTTGTGGCCTTGTCGCTCAAGGTCTTCAAACTGTTCGCTCTTAACGGCCCATAGAAAAATACCAACAGCGATGCACACTAGTACAATCGCAATGGGGATCAGGATGTATAAACTTTCCATTATTTACCTTGCTCTTTTAAAAGCCTTAACGAGTTAGACACAACAATAATAGAGCTGGCAGACATGCCAACAACGGCGATGTATGGAGCAACCAAACCTGCAACAGCCAATGGAAGAATGAGTAAGTTATACCCTAATGACCAAGCTAGGTTTTCACGGATTATCTTACGCGTTTTTAACGCCAAAGTACGCGACTTAAGTAATCTATCGAGTTTATCACCCAACAATACCATATCCGCAGAAGCTTTCGCCACATCCGTACCGCCACCCATAGCAACTGAAAGGTGAGCACCCGCAAGAATAGGGGCATCGTTAATGCCATCGCCAACCATCATGGTAATGTCACTTGCATCTCGAGAGTTCAAGTAAGCAAGTTTATCTTCAGGCTTCGCGTTAGCAACAATGTCTGTAATACCGATCTCTTCAGCAACAGGCTTCGCGTTAATCAAAGAATCGCCAGTAAGCAGAGTCGTTTTGATTCCCGCTTCTTTAAATTGCTTAATAAACTCGATGCTTTCTTTGCGAATGGGATCTTCATAAGTAAACGTTGCGATATGACGGCCCGCCATCGACAAGTAAATACCGTTACTTTCCGATGGTTGAGCTTCACCCAAAATGAACTCACTACTGCCGATCGCTACTTCCAGGCCATTCCACTCACCAGTAATACCTGAACCGATCACGTTATTGACAGACTCTACTTCAATATCATCTGAAATATGAGTCTTGAACGCTTTCGCAATAGGGTGGTTAGCGTGTTGCTCCAAGCTCGCCGCGACTTTGAGACAGGTGTCTTTATCAAGCTCAGCGAAGGTTTCAACTTGGCTGATACGAATATCACCCTCAGTCAATGTGCCTGTTTTATCAATGATCAAGTGATTCACTTTGCACAAGGTTTCAAATACATGGCCTTTACGCAGCAAGATACCGAAGTTACCCATACGAGAAGTGGAACAGGTAATTGCCGTCGGTGTCGCGAGTGACAGAGCACACGGACAAGTCGCAACGAGTACAGACAACATGATCCAGAAAGCATCTTCTGGTCGTGTTTGGTGCCAGTAGAACCAAGTGCCAAATGAAATGATCAAGATAACCGCAACAAAGTATCGCGCTACTACATCGGCAATTTCAGCAATTCTAGGCTTAGAAAGTTGCGCTTCATCTTGCAGGCGAACGATATTGGAAATCACCGAATCCGCTTTTGATGTCATCACTTCCAGTTCAAACGACTCGTCACCATTCAATGTACCAGCGAAGACAATATCACCCTCGTTTTTTACTACGTGGATAGATTCACCAGTCAGCATCGATTCATCAATATGAACTCGACCAGACAATACTTTGCCATCGGCAGGAATGTGTTCACCCGGAAGAACGCGAATTTGGTCGCCAACTTTTAAAGTTTTTACCGGAACTTGTTCGCCTTCTAATGTTGTTGCCATAGCAGGAACGAGCTTAAGCAGGTTACCACTAGCGGCAGCTGCTTTACGACGAGCGCGCATTTCAAGGAAACGACCAAGCAGTAAGAAGAAGGTAAACATCGAGATAGATTCGAAGAATACTTCACCTTTCTCTGTCACCGTTGCGACCAAACTTGCAACGTAGGCAAACAACAGAGCAATCGACACAGGCACATCCATACCCAATGTTCGACCTTTGAGGCTACGCCACGCATTGATATAGAAAGGCAATGCAGAGTAGAGCAGAACCGGTGTTGCGAAGATTAAGCTCACCCAACGGAAGTAGCTTTTGAATTCAGGTTCAAGGTTACCAAAGACTTCAAGATAAAGCGCCACAGCCAGCATCATGACCTGCATGGTTGCTAAACCAGCAATACCAAGACGATAGAGATAATTCTTCATCGAACGATGATAGGCGGCTTCTTGTTGATCAGCCTCGAATGGTGCGGCTTTATAACCTAGGGTGTGGATTGCAGACAACAGCTCGCTCAGTTTAGCCTGAGTGTTATCCCAACTGAGCAGGGCGCGGTTAGTCGTGGTATTAACACGAATACTAACAACCCCTAACTTTGAAGAGACTTGCTTCTCAATAAGCCATGCACAAGCAGCACAAGAGACACCTTCTAGTGACAATGTCACTTCAGAGGTATTTTCAGAGTTACGGACGAACTCCAATTGAACATCTTCGTTGTCGTAATGACTGAGTGCCAGAAGTTGCTCTGGCACGAGATCCGCTTTTTCAGCTGGAGCGGTACGATATTGGTAGTAAGAGACCAAGCCGCCATCAACGATTGTCTGGGCTACGGTTTCGCAGCCCGGACAACACATCTGCCGCACCGATCCTAAGATTTCTACTTTAAAATCCGTTTCCGCTGGTACATCTTCACCGCAGTGATAACAGGATTCACACATAAGCTTTAGTTCGTTAGTTGAGTAGGAGTATCAATAGGGAAGTTCATGCGACCTTGAACTAACCATTCAGAATTATGCGGAGAAAGCTCGATAAACCATGGACCTTGCATTTCATGGTCCAGAGTCAACGTGTAGTTGCCTCTCGCATCAGCGGTCAGTAGCTGAGTAAAATCACGGTCAGGCAGCGTTCGGTGCACGAACATTGCGCTAATAGCAGGGAAGTGGTCTAGCTTGCCTTTGTCGAGAGTAATGATAACCGAGTTACCTTTCTCGCTAACTGAAGCTGATAGGCCAAGCTCTTTAGCAACGTTTACTTTTGAAATGTCGACATTAATACCTTTACCTTTTTTATAGTAATCTTCAGTAACAACGTGAACTGAATGGTTGGTAAGTATCGCGACTCGAACCAACGTTAGCATAGAAACGCCAACGGTTAGGAAGAGCAAAAACCACGGCCAAAACTGCTTATACCAAGGTTGTTCCATATTATTATTCTCAATATATACAATGAAATAAAACTATTTTTTACAAACACTTAAGGTTATAACTGTAAAAGAAAGACAGCCCCTTAAGAAGGGGCTGTTATCATTATGTTACTCTTTATCTGAGTTGCTGAGGCTCCAGACGTAGGCTGAGACGAGCTGAACCTTATCCTCACCGAGGATGTCTTTCCAAGCCGGCATTACACCAGAACGTCCGTACATGACTGTTTCCGTCACATCAGCGCGAGAATCACCGAATAGCCAGTCGCGGTCAGTTAGGTCAGGTGCGCCAACAGCAGGGTTACCCTTACCATCAGTACCGTGACACGCTGCACACACTACAAAGCGAGCTTTACCAGCCTCTGCTTCACGTGCGTTTACGCTACGACCAGAAAGGCTAAGCGTGTAGCTAACTACTTCTTTTACGCCTTCTTCGCCAAGAGCGTCTTTCCAACCTGGCATTTGACCGACACGACCATGCATGATGGTAGTAACGATAGCTTGTGGTTCACCACCATATAGCCATGCGTTATCAGTTAGGTTCGGGAAACCTTTCTGACCACGAGCATCAGAGCCGTGACACTGAGAACAGTTTTGTAGGAACAAGCGTTGGCCCACTTTGATTGCATCAGCATCTGATGCAATGTCAGGGACAGAACGTAGACCATTTTCGTCGTGAGCTAACTTTCTGAATGCTTCACCAAAGTAGGTGTCTGCATCATCAAGCTCTTTCGCGTATGCATCTAACTGTTTGTTTGCTTGCGCAGCAGCGATTGCAGAGCGAGACTCTTCTACGCTACGAACTGTTTGGTTTGAACTCGTCCAACCTAGTAGACCTTTAAAGTTGCCAAGGCCTGGGTATAGAGCTAGATAAACAGCTGCAAACACAATTGTGCTAACGAAAAGGTATGTCCACCATTTAGGTAGTGGGTTATTAAGCTCACGAATACCATCGTATTCATGGCCCATATCATGACCTTCTTCTACACCTGTTTTATCGTTGGAACACCAACGAAGTAAGGCTGCACAGCCAATCAACGTACCGATTGTGATTACTGTTACCCAAATACTCCAGAATGTACTCATTACTTCGTCACTCCTTGATTTTTATCTTTCGCAGGTGCTTCATCAGCGAACACTAGGTTTGCATCTTCGTCGAAGCGCGACTTACGATTTTTACCGAAAGCCCACCAAACGATGCCGATGAAACAAGCAAAAACAGTAACAGTCCAAACACTTTGAAATGTAATAATGTCCATAATTATTCCTTATTTCATTGCGTGGCCAAGCGATTGAAGGTAAGCGATGATTGCATCCATCTCTGTTTTTCCTTCAACATCTTGTTTAGCGTTAGCAATTTGTTCGTCTGTGTAAGGAACACCAAATTGATTACGGAAGATTTCAAGCTTCTGTTTAGTCAATTTGCCATCAAGTACATTCTCAGCAAGCCATGGGAAACCAGGCATGTTTGATTCAGGAACAAGTTCACGAGGGTCGATAAGGTGAACACGGTGCCACTCATCAGAGTAACGTTCACCAACACGCGCTAGATCAGGACCAGTACGCTTAGAACCCCATAGGAATGGGTGTTCCCAAACGCTTTCGCCAGCTACAGAGTAGTGACCGTAACGTTCCGTTTCAGAGCGGAAAGGACGAATCATTTGGCTGTGACATACGTTACAACCTTCGCGAATGTAGATATCACGACCTTCCATTTCCAGAGCAGAGTAAACGCGTAGATTTTCTACAGGTTCAGTCGTCTGCTTTTGGAAAATAAGCGGGGTAATTTCTACTAAAGCACCAAAACTGATAGCAATAACGATAAGAATCGCTAGTAGGCCAACGTTCTTCTCTACCAACTCATGGCGATTATTTGAATTTGAGCTCATTCTAAATCTCCTTAAGCCGGTTGAGGGATAGCTTTAAGGCTATCTTTAGGTGCAGAAACAGTTTTGTACGTGTTGTATGCCATTAAGAACATACCAGATAGGAAGATGAAACCACCTAAGAAACGTACAAAGTAGAACGGGTAAGATGCTTCTACAGATTCAACGAAGCTGTAAGTTAATGTACCGTCAGAGTTAACTGCACGCCACATCAGACCTTGCATCACACCTGAGATCCACATTGCAACAATGTAGAAAACCGTACCAATCGTTGCTAACCAGAAGTGAACATTGATTAGAGATACAGAGTACATACGCTCTTGACCAAATAGTTTAGGAACTAAGTGGTAAACCGAACCGATAGAAACCATTGCAACCCAACCTAACGCACCAGAGTGAACGTGACCGATAGTCCAGTCCGTGTAGTGAGATAGTGCGTTAACCGTTTTGATTGCCATCATTGGGCCTTCGAATGTCGACATGCCGTAGAATGATAGAGAAACGATTAGGAAACGTAGGATTGGGTCGTAGCGAAGCTTATGCCACGCGCCAGATAGAGTCATAATACCGTTGATCATGCCACCCCAAGATGGAGCAAACAGAACCAAAGACATAACCATACCTAGAGATTGAGTCCAGTCAGGAAGTGCTGTGTAGTGTAGGTGGTGAGGACCAGCCCAGATATACAGAGACACGAGAGCCCAGAAGTGAACAATCGACAAACGGTAAGAGTAAACAGGGCGACCAGCTTGTTTAGGTACGAAGTAGTACATCATACCTAGGAAACCAGCTGTCAATAGGAAGCCTACCGCATTGTGTCCGTACCACCATTGCACCATTGCATCGATCGCACCGGAATAAATCGAGTACGATTTAAACGCAGATACAGGAACAGCCAGGCTGTTAACGATGTGCAACACGGCAACCGTGATGATGAAGGCTCCGAAGAACCAGTTCGCTACGTAAATGTGCGATGTCTTACGCTTAATCATGGTTCCGAAGAACACGATTGCATAAGCTACCCACACAAGAGTAATAGCAATATCTATTGGCCATTCAAGTTCTGCGTATTCTTTACCAGAGGTTAAACCTAACGGTAAAGTAATTGCAGCGGACAGGATAATCGCTTGCCAACCCCAAAAGGTAAAGGCTACGAGAGGGCCACCAAAGAGACGCGTCTGACAGGTACGTTGTACAACATAATATGATGTTGCAAACAGCGCACTTGTACCGAACGCAAAAATAACCGCATTAGTATGCAGGGGACGTAAACGACTGTACGTCAACCACGGCGTATCAAAGTTTAGCTGTGGCCAAACTAATTGAGCGGCAATCAAAACACCAACGCCCATACCGACAATACCCCACAAAATTGTAACTAGGGTAAATTGACGGACGACCGTATAGTTGTAGTTTTGTTCAAGCTGCTTTTCTTGGCTCATTTGCATGCTTCCAATTTCTTATTTACTACACTTTACTTCCAACACGACTCACGTCGTAATGCCACCCAAATTAGAAAAGGAAATTCAGCCTATTCAGGGCTTTATTTCCACTTGCTGATTTTAAAAAAAAGTGGCATTTTCAAAGCGACACTATACTTGAATTAACAAATCAATGACAGAGTAGTAACCTTACGCTTGGTCAGGAATTGGATTTTTATTTAAAAACTTTGAACTTTGTAACAAGGAGTAAAGATTATAATGGCGGCACAAAAGCTAACAAAAGGCAGGCTTGTTCAAATTATCGTCATGTTGGTTATTTTAATAGCTGCATTTACTTGGAGAACAGTAACATACGATAATGACGAAACAGTGAACTGTATCGTTTCAAAACCTTGTAAATTTGGTATTGATAATCATAATGTTTTAATTTCGGGCGATAATCTAGGGTATTCGATCGAAACATCTAAAACTGGCAAATTTATCATTAGCTATAATGAAAGCGGAATTCTGAAAGAAAAAGGGCCATCAGATTGGCTGTTACAAACTAATGATAAGACTTCCTCAATAACGGTTACATTTCCACAACAGGTGAGCACGTTTTCTGTAAACCTGTCTAAAGAGTAACAGAGAGAAAACTGGGGTACGCCTCGGTTCTTTTGATAGAAATATGTACCAAATCAGTGAAACACAATGCATTAAAGTGTTATAAAGAGAACATTAATAAAGTTTCCCAGAATCTATGAAATTTCTATCAAAAGTCTCTTACTCCCTAGACGATAAAATCGCAGTAGATGAGTTGCTCAGCGGGGTAGAAAACGCTGACGATATTGCTTGTCTCATTTGCTACTGCACAGAAGAATATTCGACACTCGCTGTTCAGAGATATTTCGTAGACGCTCTCCCTAACACTCCTGTACATGGCTGTACCACTTGTCACGGCATTATGACAGAAACTGGGTTTCATTCTGGTCCGGTAATTGGCGTACTCATCATTTATGACTCGGGAATCAACGCCTACGGTACAGGTATCGAGCACTTTAGCGACTCCATAGACCGCAGCACCTTCAGCGCGATCGACAAAGCACTTAAGAACGCCAACCGAGAGGGCGAAATCCCCGATCTTATCTTGCTGCATTCCACTCCTGGTAATGAAGAGAAGGTGATGGCAGCTATCGATAAAAAGTTTGGTACTGAGGTGCCTATTATTGGCGGTAGTGCTGCGGACAATCAGGTTTCTGGAAATTGGAGCATCTTCACCGAAGAGTCGCTATCTATAAATGGCGTATCTTTAACGGTGGTGTTTGCGTCTCAGTCAATCTATTCCTCTTTCAGTGCAGGTCATACGCCTACACGTTACTCAGGCACTGTGACTAAAGTACGAAATAGAATTTTGCTGGAGATAGACCATCGGCCAGCTGCCACAGTTTATAACGAATGGACCAATTTTCACCTAGGTGGCAGTGACGATGGCTATATCTTTGAAAAATCTTCTGTTTATCCTTTGGGGAGGAAAGTTGGCTCATCTTACAACTATCCGTATTTCAAGCTCTCTCACTCTATCCGAGAAACAGAGTGCAACGGGATCGAGCTCTTCACCGACATTAGTGAAGGTGACACCATCTATCTAATGCAAGGCTCTAAACAACAGTTAATAAGCCGTGCCGCTAATATCATTCATTCTTCTTATTACAACGATATGGATCTTGAAGAGAAGCTCGGAGCAATCAACATCTTTTGCGCGGGCCCAATGCTCAACCTAAAGCAAGATATGGAAGAGGTTTGCGAGCAAATAAATCAAGCACTTAATGGGCTTCCATACATATGTCCGTTCACGTTTGGTGAGCAAGGCAGGCTCTCTGGTGGCGAAAACGCACACGGGAATTTAATGGTATCGTCTGCAACGTTTTATAGGTTGAAAAAGTAATGGGTTCTGAAGGTCAAGAAGCGCTGCAAGAAGCTCGTATTGAACTGCAAAAACTAAAAGCCCGTGAGCGAAAACTGGCTGAAGAGAACAGAGTGATCTTATCAACCATCTCTGCGATCAGTAAGGCGAGTAACATATCTGAGATATTCTCTAGCCTTGAGTTTGTCCTCAAAAAATACATTAGGTTTGATGATTTTATCGTGGTATCAAGGGTAGGGAACGAAGGCAGTTTC
This sequence comes from Vibrio sp. 10N.286.55.E10, assembly GCF_002872555.1. Taxonomy (NCBI): domain Bacteria; kingdom Pseudomonadati; phylum Pseudomonadota; class Gammaproteobacteria; order Vibrionales; family Vibrionaceae; genus Vibrio; species Vibrio sp. 10N.286.55.E10. The sequence continues at coordinate 79,830 of NZ_MCSD01000015.1, read as the reverse complement.
AAAACCCTGCTAACCAATAACAAAGTCTTCGAACAAATGAATTGGAGCGATTGTGGCAAGCTATCGCGAGTTATCAATGGTGAATGCGCCATCCTTTTCGAACCCAAGTCTCTTGGGGAATTCAACTCTCTGCATCCCATTGTTCTCGACCAAATCAACTCCGTTCTAATTACGGGTATAGATAGCGGACTAACACAATCCGTCATCATCTTTATCCACTCTAATACCAAGCACTTTAGTATTGAAACCAAGGCCACATTAAACCGTTTCCGACCGTTGATAGAACGTGCTGTTTTCGATATTGAGAATAAAGAAAAGCTTGAGGCAACCGTTCGAGAACGTACAGCAGAGCTTGTCACAGCAAGAAAAGACGCCGAAAGAGCTAATAAGGCAAAGTCTGAATTCCTCGCAATGATGAGTCATGAATTAAGAACACCGCTAAACGCCATTATTGGCTTAATAGACACCCTCAAATCCACATCATTGAACAAAGAACAACAGTCTATACTACTCAACATGAGCACATCATCTGAGCTCCTATTGGCAATTATCAGTGATGTGTTGGATTTTTCTAAGATTGAATCTGGATGCTTCTCGTTAGCGCCTCAATGGAGCAACGTAAGCGACACTGTAACTTTTGTGTTGTCTGAACAAAAGAAGACAGCAGACGATAAAGGTTTGTCGCTAACCGTAACCAGCGATATCCCTGAGGGTGAACTTCATTATCTCGACCCAAGTCGTTTGGCACAAATCCTATTTAATCTAATTGGTAACGCCATTAAGTTCACTGAACGTGGGCGTGTCCATGTTTCTATCAAGTACCAGCAGAGTTCATTCTATATAACAGTAGAAGACACAGGGATTGGTATCAGCTCACAACAACTTTCGTCGCTGTTCAGTCCATTTGTGCAAGCTGATAGCACAATCACACGCAGATTTGGCGGCACAGGTTTAGGCTTGGCAATCACCAAAAGACTGGTTGAGCTGATGCAAGGGCGTATATCGGTAGAGAGTGAACCAGGAAAAGGTTCTAAATTCGAAGTACAACTGCCAGTACTAACCAGAGTCACGAACAATCTGGCCAACATTGAAGATAATGATTGTCCACGAGATTTAAGAAGCCGTTATTCAGTGTTAGTTGTCGAAGACAACCCAACCAATCAAATGGTGATCAAATTAATCCTAACGCGACAAGGCCACGAAGTTTTCATCGCCAGCAACGGTGAGGAAGCGATAGGCTTTGTGGAAAGAGCCAATGACTCGATAGACATTATTTTAATGGATGTGTCGATGCCAGTAATGGATGGATTAACCACAACCAAATACATGAGAGACGCGAACATCAAAACGCCAATTGTCGCGCTAACAGCACACACATCTGTTGAAGACAAATGTTCGTGCTTAGATGTTGGTATGAATGATTTCGTGACCAAGCCAGTAAGAACCAAAGAGATCACAGAAGCAATTGATCGATTGATGCTTGAAGTCTAATAAACGTATTCTTAATCGAAGATTAGGAAATATGTTTATTAGGTATTTTATGGTAAATAGCCTTACTGTTAAATAGAACATCGATTTGGTAGATAAACAAGAGGCAGGGCATCACATAAAGATACCTGCCTTATAAACACCAAAGTCAATTTAACATAATATACATAATACGCAGTTGGCTAGGGCTTCTTGAGTGGGCATCATCCATAACGCTAATCCACCACAAGCCATTGAAACGCCTGACATATTAAGTCCGTTAAACTTTTTTGCCATGTGTTCCCACATCTGCTTTATCTGTGGATTATCACTGCGGTCAGCGTGACAACCAAGCAATGCTACTTGCGGGTCTAACTTTGCATTTTCAGCCAAGAAAACTGTTTGTGAATCAGACAGATAGCGACGACCTTTCCTAAAATCACTGATTCTTTGCTGTGGAATGTTCATATCCATAGCTATTTGCTTGTCTTGAACGTAGTTTTGAGCCTTTTTATAGGCTTCAATCAGTTCATTTTGATACATGCTAAATCCTCCGTTTTCCTAATCATAGCTTATTAGTAACCAATTTTGGTTTATTGCAGTAACCAAATTTGGTGTATATGCTTTCTTCCGAGTAACCAATTCTGGTTATTAATTTGGCTTCAAGGTGGATTGCTATGTACATCGTTCAAGTTTGCTCTGGGATTCTCCCTCGATACCTTTCTCATTATCAAGTTACCGATATTGGTCTTACTCCTGTTATTACGGTTAACAAATCTAAAGCAATGCCTTTGACTGATGCTGATATTCAAGACGCTTTCAATAGACTTCTTCCTGCTTGGCCTCTAATGAAAGTGGTTGAGGCTTAATTATGGATTCTATCTACTTCGACAACGAACCCAATCACGGTATCAACGCCTATTTTCCTTGGGGTCATAACTTCTTTAAGACTCAGCGTGAGTTCTTCCAGTTCATGGAGGTTCATTACGGCATGGTGTCATTTCAGATTGTCGAAATCACCGATGAGAACTACCAAGAGCTTTTGGTTAAGGGTGTGTTCCATGCCATCTAAAAAGCCTCATAAGTTCCATGATGAAATTCGTCCGGTTCAAGTGGATCACTTAGCGTTTTCATTTTCGTACGGTTCGCTTAGACACTTGGACAACTCGAACGAACAAGACTTTATCAACATGCAGTTCCCTGAGTTTAAAAAGCAAAGCGTTAAAGGTCGCTTTAACTCATCAGAAGCTATAGAGAAATCAATTGAGTCACACCGTAACAAGTGTCGTAAGGTTTTAGCCGATAGGTTCGATGAGTTCATGGCAAAAGTCTTTAATTTCCGTCTGTCTCCTATGCGTGGCCGTGGTCTGCATGGCTATGAAGATTCAATGGTGATTTACGATTCTACGGGAACGGTTGAATGTGGTTTGGTGGGTGTTGGCGGCAACAACGATACGGTCTACGTACAAATCAATGGTACGGGTTGCGCTAAGTTGTTCGACTTCACCACACACAAAAAGGTGCATTGGTGGTTGTCGCTTTTGGGTATCACTCGCCTAGCCCGTTTGGATCTCTGCGTGGATGACTACACCGGAATCTTTGACTGTAAGTATGCTGAGAAATGTTTTTATGAGGGAGCATTTCGCACTGCTTCTCGTGGACGTGGTCCCACAATGGTTCCTCATAAGCGCGTTTCACAATCCGGTGAATTATCAGAGGAAGCTGTCCTTGTTGGCTCTCGTACCTCTGCAATTTATTGGCGTGTGTACAACAAGAAGTTCGAGCAAAACATCGCTGACCCTGAAGTGATTTGGTATCGCAACGAAGTGGAATTGAAGAAGTGTGATTTGGCACTACTCGCCTCGCCTGCTTCGGCCTTTGCTGGTCTGTGTGACTTCTCAGCAAGTATCGACCCTGCTGAACCGATGAAGATTGAGCTTAACAAAAAGAAAGCCGGTCTTGAGTTCTTTGCTCGTATTGCTTGGGTTCGTCGCCAATGTGGTAAAGCACTTTCTGAAGTTGTGGCAATGACTGAAGGTGACTTGGGTGAAGCATTCGGAATGCTCATTCCTACGCACCATAGACGCGCCAACTTTGAAACCTCGTTAGGCATTCCTGACGAATACACTAAACAGAAAATCGAAATTTTGGAGTCAAGAATATGCCTACAATAACTGGTATCTCTATCAAGCGTTTCCCGAAATCTAATATGGAGTTCGCGGAGCTGTCTGTCCTACGTGCTGTTGAAGAAGTCGATAACGAGAAGTTTCAGCAAACTGGTATCGGTTTCTCAACTGACATCCCTTACAACAAACAAGCTCTGAAAATTGATGTGGCCTACGCTCGTCAGCTTATCCAATCACGCGCTTTTGTTGCTAACCGTGAATACGAATTGAGCTTTGGTGCTAACCCAAATGATCCACTCGATATCTTGGTAAACAAACTTGTTCCTGTCGATGAAGAAGTCAAAAAGCACTTCGATAACTTTATGAAAACTAACAAGGCTTAATTATGGAAACGGTCGTTTATCAATTAACTGGCAATGATTTGGATGCACTGATTGAAGCTCTAATTATTACCATGGTCGTGTTCTCACTATTTGGTCGTGTTTGCTCGTTTGTAATTGATTGGATTGACCGCTTGCTCCTGACGAGAACTATCCGTGATTTAGAGGTTAAAAGAGACTTTCTTTTGTCTGAAATTGGCTCTCTCAATCGTCAAAAAAGCGCTTCAAGTAAGGCTGAACAATGAACTGCATTACGACCACTCGGCAAGGTTACTTAAGAACGTCAACCGACTTTGATTGTCAGCTCGTAATGCTCACAGATTCTGAATACAACAATTTAGTCTCTGCGTCTCAGTCTTTGAACATCGACAGTGAACTCTATACCGCTGTTTCAGGTTGGATTTTATTATCTTTCGTTTCTGGCCATGTGCTAGGACGAATCTTAAAAACTCTTGGCAAAGGCTAAGGGTCAACTTTTAGTAACACACTCTTAAAAAAGGAAATATCATGAAAAAACGTCTATTGGTTTTAGGTTCTACTGCATTTGTATCTGCTTCTTCATTTGCTGATAACACGGCAGTCGAGAAAGCCATTAATGATGCTGTAACGACTGGTCAATCTAACTACGGTTTGGTTGTGGTTGGTCTTATCGGTCTTGCTGCGATTGGCTTTGGTCTTCGCGCAATCATGAACTCTATGGGGAACTAATGGGAGACATTGTCTCTCAAGTCGTAACCGTCCTGTTTGGGGTGGTTATGGCTATGTCATTCGTATATGGCGTATATACGGGTATCAATGCCTCCTAGTTTGGGGGCGTTTTCTTATCTGGGGTTTTACAGTGAAACAATATCGAAAATACCTCTCTCTTCTTCTCGTCATTGTGGCTTTCAATTCCAACGCTTTGCAGTGTGGTGCGGGTGAAGTTGAGGTTGATGGCGTTTGCGTTAGTTCTTGTAAGATACTAGAGGGAACGGGAAAAAATTTAACGTGGGACTCTTATGTATGGGGTGATAATCCTCGCTCTTATTGCATTGGTGATCGCTCTACTGGTGCTGCTTGTAACATGGCTCCTAGTTCAGTTTCTATTTCTGTTGAAGCGGGACGCTGGACTAATAAGTTTTATTATACGGGTTCTACTTGTGGCTTTGACCAAATCAACCGCTATTCAGGTGACGTTCCTGAGCTCTTTCCATTTGAAGGTGATGTTAACCAAAATGGCGTTCAAGATGATTTAGAAGATTGGGATGGTGACGGCATTAAAAACGGCGAAGACCCTAACCCTTATAGCAATGACAACCAGGTTACGGATTCTGATGGCAATAATGTTCCTGACAATCTAGACGAATATTATGATTTGTTAGAAGAAACTAAAGAGATTCTAAATTGTAATGTTGAGTCTGAAGATTGTTCCAACTACAGATACATTATGAACAAACTGAATACTAACAATAGTAAGTTAATTCATATCATTTCTGAATTAAGTAAACAGAACTTAACTAAAGATGCGTTTAATCAAGCGGTTGCCGAGCTGATTAATACTCAAAAGACTAACGACTTATCTTTTGCTCACAAAATAGATTCTTTGACTGCTGCTCAAGGTGGTTTGGAAAACACCGTTAGAGAAAGTGTTTGGGCAGCAAGGCAAGATATAAAGAATCGTTTGGAAGACCGTTACAACCAGACGTTTTACAGGTTTGATGATTTGGAAGAATTAATCAACTCTAATGGAGGCGGCTCTGGTGGTGATGGCGGTCTGACTAAAGACCAAAATGACTGGCTTCTTGAGGCTTACCGAAGCAGCTTGTTTAATGAAGTAACGGTTAAGCAGCTTATGCAAGGTCAAGACAGTGAGCGTAAGATGATGACTGGTATGCATTACGCGGTTATTGACGCTATTGAATCTTCCGGCTCTGGCTCTGGTCTTACTGACCAACAAAAAACTCAATTAAGAAATGCAGCAAAAGCAAATGCTAATAATAAATTACTAAAAACCCTAGCTTCTGACACTTCTGATATCAAAGAAAAGGTTTCAAGCAATAACGCTATGATTGATGGCCTTTACTACGAATTTGAAGATGTTAATTCAAAAATAGATTCCTTGGGCTCTCCGGATTTATCTGGTGTCGAGTCCAGTATTTCTGATCTATCAGACAAAATCGACGGCCTTGAAACGGGCGATATGTCTGGGGTTGAAGGTAAGATTGACGAACTAATCAACGGCATCACTAACAATAATAACTTCGTTGAGCCTAGCTCTAGTTTCAATGGCGAAGGGTTTATTGTCACTCCAGACCAAATTGCTGAAGTTCAAAACGAAGTCATAGAAATCAAACAAGAAATGACCGACGAATTTGAAAAGTTCAAAGCGCTATTCTCTATCGATACCAGCTCTTTCAACAACGGTACTTACAAAGAGCACTCCTTAAATCTCAATGTTAACCATGCTGAACGCTCTTTCAAATCGGGCGTGCTCTCTGCCCTACTCGATAACGCCACACTCATCTCAGCTGTTGTGATGTTCTTGTTTGTTTTATCTGGAATCAGAATGTTAGGTAAGGATTAGTTATGGATTACATCTACTCTTTTATTGATTGGATTAGCTTACAGATGTCATTCATCACTGACTTCTTTAAAGCTATCCCCCAAATGACGCTAGACCTCTTTTCATACATTCAGATTTTCATGATTAAGATGAAGTTAAAAGCGGAATTGGAGTTTATCAAGCTCTCTTACAACTCGGCTCAAATCCTCTTAAAAGAGATCGGCTTTAACGACATTTTGTCCAAAGCTTTTAATGCTTTGCCTGACGAGTTGCGATTCTATGCGTTTAAGTTTGGCGTCCCTCAAGGCCTTGCCGTCTGGGCTAACTTCTTCACTACCGCTTTAGTAATGAGGCTCTCTAGATAATGGCTATTACCATAAGAACGGGGGCTAACGGCTCTTACAAATCTGCATACACGGCTTACTTCTCTATCTATCAAGCTCTAAAAGCAGGTAGAACAGTTGTAACTAACATCGAGGGTATGCAGCCCTTAAACGTCATTGAAGAACGATTTAATATCCAGTTTCCTAGCACCGCTAAACTCTTTCGTATTAGCTCTAGGGACGAATCTGGCGTTCACCTATGGACGCACTTTTTCTGTTGGTGCCCTATTGGCGCTCTGATTGTTATTGATGAATGTCAGGATATCTTCTCTAAAAACGTTGGCTTCGATATACGCAAAGTGAAGTACAAACCTTTGTCTGACTTCATCACCCAATCGCCTCGTGACGGTTTATTACCTAAAGACTACGAACGCTTTTTTAACTCTCGTTACACCCCTGCGAACATGGACGAGTTACAAGATTCTGAAATCGATGATAGAGGAATTGCTGAGTACGATTCTGAAGGCAGAATTATCTATCCTCACAGCTTCAATGAAGGATTCATGAGGCACCGAAAGTATGATTGGGATATCGAGTTGCTTTCACCTGACTGGAAGCAAATCGATTCAGGAATCAAGGCATGTGCAAACCAAAACTTCTTTCATAAGGGACGCGATCAGTTTTTCTGGACGAAACGAAATCCCTATATCTTGAAGCATGACAAATCGGTATCAACACCGGTCATTCCCAAAAAGAAAGACGTTAACTTAACCAACCAAAAAATCCCTCTAGACTCTTTCCTACTTTACAAATCTACGGGGACAGGCAGCGCCAAACAACAACTCGCTATGAATACGCTTTTTCGTAGCCCTAAAGCTATTTTGGTTTTCCTTTTATCCATATTCTGTTTCGGGTACATAATCTATGACTTATCCAATCGTTATTTTGAAACTACTGAGACGGTGGAGGAAGCGGGACAAGCAACGTCTTCAACTGCCGTTCCTAAGCAAAGTGAAACACTACCTAGAAAAAATAGTGAAACTTCTGGGGATGTATCTTCTAGTGGGGATAGCAGTAAAGGCACTGACAAAGATAGCCTTTCTCATGTTCCTATAGCTGAGGTGCTTCCTTTTGAGGGAATCAAGAAAGCGTTTGTAACGGGTGTGAACTTCGCTATTAAAAATGGCTCTATCGAACGTCACGTTAGCATCGAGGTGGAAGCGCTCGATGGTTTCTACTCGGTAAACGAACACTTTCTAAAAGCTTATGACATTACGTTTGACCGGATTGATGATTGCTTGTTGAAGCTGAACAGAGGCCAGCTGTCGAAGTTGATAACATGTAAGCCTTACGCAGCTGCCGCGGCCACTTTGCCAGAAGTGAGTCGAGCTGATGTAAGTTTGTTCTAACTAGCCCCGCAGGGATAAGAGAGTGCGAAGCGCGAACGAGGCACCGAGCCACACCGTAGAGGTTATTAGTCCGTATGTCTTATCTGGCGAGTGTTTCTAACTGCCAATGCCAATCTAAGTAGCACCCTCCCTCATCCTGCCAGAATCGCTCTTTAAGGCCTTACCACATCGGTAAGGCTTTTTTGTGTTCACTGGCTTTCTTTAAGATCATTTGAGTGTCGAAAAGGATCTCTTTTCAGTGCTGACGGACAACAAGTGAGGACGACGAAGACTGAGGAGGACGAGCGCGGCGGGAGGAAGCCAACCCCCGTGTTGTATCACGGGGGTAAATTCGACCAAACTATCAACCTTCACGGTACTCATGACCTAACCACTTTTCGTTTTAATGCTAAATTTATTGCTATTAATCAACCTCATATAACATTTTCATTGTTATATACTCAATTGAATATAAACTACACGAATATTATTCTTACTATTGGTATAGCTCTGCATGACCCAAACAAAAGCGGTAAAGTCTGGATATGAAATTTCATTAAGTAGTCAAAAATTCGTATCTTATTTAGAAACATTTGAGATACCTAAAGGTGAGACTAAGCAATTAAAAAAACTTAGAATTGACCTAGCTAGCCTACTTAATGAGTTAAAAGCTTTCATTGAAGCCTATCCAAAGCTTTCTTACGCAGATGAGTTTTTCCACTTGCAAAAAGTAGATACCAAACTAATGAATCTGTCGGTATGGGTTCCTTTCAACCTTCGGGATGGAATGAAGATTTCAGATTTAGGTATTCCTGAGGACGTTTGGGAGTCTTTTAAAGACAGACTTGAAGAATACAAAAACGATATTAAGCCCTACATGGTTAACCTCACACCGCCAGCGATAAAGAAAATGCACGATGAGGTTACGCTTCTAACTCATTCACTCAAAGAAATTAACGATGAGCAGAATGAATTGTCAACTACGCTAAAACAAGTTGAATTAAACAACATCAACTTAATTAAGAGCGCAGCTCTTGAAGCTTCTAAAGAACTAACCGAGTTAAGAAACTCCGCAAAATTAGAACTAGACGCTAATAAAGAAAAGTTACTTGATTCATTTGAGCAAGAAGTCAGTTCAGAAACCTCAAAATTAGGACAAGCCATACGTTCACTTGAGGACAAATTAGTAAATGAAATCACTGATATACAAGACTCATTAGACGCGAGAGTCGTAAGCTTAAACTCTGAACTAGAGAAGGCAATTAAAGTTGAAGTTAAAAGTTTTGCTAATCAAAAAAATAAACTCACTCAAGTACTAGGCTCATTAAGCGAGTTTAGACGAGCAAAATCCGATATATCCAATGCAGACTATCAGAGGCAACAGGCAGATAGCCTTCGCCGTTACGGTTTAAGTTCGATGCTGTTACCGTTATTAGCATTTGTACTGTTTTTCGTATCAATTGAACATCAGGAGGGTGCTTACTCTGCGATTGTCACCCTACCTAGTGATGTCTCAGGATATTTGATTAGGTTCTTAACCATCATCTTGTTTAGTTCGCCATCCGTTTATTTGCTCAAAGAGTCAGCTTACCATCGAAAACAAGAACTTGTTTATAGAAACAGAGGCGTGCAGTTAGGCTCAATTGGTGCGTTCTTGGAAGATGTCCCAGCAGAAGTTAAAACGACTATAAAGCAAGATTTGGTTAAAACCTTTTATGGCCCAGCTGATGGAAAAGCGGACGTTAGTAATGTTCCTGATATGGTGCAGCAAATTAAAGATGTCGCTTTGTTATCAAAGACTCTCAGTAAAATACATTCGCCGAAACAAAATACTAGCGACACTCCATCAACATCAACAAAGCCAGACAACAAAGGTTAAGTTTTGAATTGGCTTTAGATCAACCTGTATATAAAAAAGCCGAACCCACTCGATATAGGTTCGGCTTCCTTCTCCTTGATATGACCAAAAAGGAGGACTGGACATCTAAACAGGACGTGTCTTCACTCCAGTCAAAACAACCTTATCAACAAAGATTACTTCGTGCGCACTAAGGTAACTAGGCTTTGAATTGGCCTTGAGAAAACCATACTTTTCTAATCCTATTTCTTGATACTCGCTATCGCTCTAGCAAGACCCAGTAAATGTGTTGAAGTCTTAATTTCTAACTCAGATTGAATCCCCAATAGTGCAATTCCTGCCAATATTTGTTGCGGCCTAACCACTTGGCCTGTCGGCAGCTCCATTCTGTCGTATAACATTTTGAACTGCACCCAATCTTCACTAATGCTAAGTTCTCTACCTTTGGCCATCCGCATAAGTCTTTTGCATTCGGGAGGTATTGGTTTTCCCTCATCCCAACCTGTGACTGTTCTCACAGTTTTAAAACACAGTTCAGCAACCTCTTCCTTCGTCATTTGGCACTCTAACTCTCGAAAAATGTAATTCTTACTCATTTCGCGATACTTCAATGATAAAACCTCTAAATACAAGAGGTTGCACTGATTTTATAAGATATGCACCATTAAACATAATCAGACATAATACGCAGTGATGGCACGTGAAATCTGAGAGGTTTCAGTACCTTAGTCCTTGTGGATTTTGCACACCACGCCGAATTAAGTCCTTAATGTCGTTGGTTTTATGGAATTTGTCTGCACGTTTATGCGCGTTGAGTTTGATATTGTTGGCTATACTTGGTTTTCGTGTCTCTGATTCTTACGCTGACGTGTCGCCGTTTCCAGAGACTTTCTACTACAAACACACTTTATGAGGAGGAAAAAAACTTTGCACGCTTATCTTAATTTTTGAAGGAGATCACATGCTCACGCCACACTTTGCGGATCTCGTGCATCATCACTTTGATGATATCCACGACGCCGCGGCCTTTTTTCACGTTCAACCGATCACGGTCCAACGCTGGCTCTCAGGTGAAGTCCCTGTGAACCCGATGGCCGAAAAATTGATGAACATCCACGCTCGCGGTTATTTGCCCTTAGATCATCGTTGGAATGGATTTAAGATACACTTTGACCGTGCCACTTTGATCACGCCAGAACGACGCGAGTTTAATCCGAAAGAATTGCTCAGTTTTGCGTATTGGCGCGATGAACATCGTCAGCTCGTCGAACGCCACGGTCGAATTGATTCCCCAAAGTTTTACCCACCTAAGGAGCATCCGTTGCCATTTCGTGGCGGCCGCCGCATGCCAGCGAAGCCTTGGGTGCCTGCCAAATTCAAGTAACACTTCACGCAGACCTTAGGGAATTACCATCCGCATAATAAGAACCCAAAATGCCAAATCATGGTAATGAATTCCTATTGTAAGGTACCGAGAAAAAGGTATGACTCTCCTATCCCACTTTTAGTTTATCGCGTATTTTGGACACACACTTTAATCATATGCGCGTTCGTTTTACCAAATGCTCCTTTTTTATATTCACCGATTTCACAATTTTCAATTCCTTCGAGTTGGTGTAAATGTTCAAAAAATTCGTACTTTTCAATAAGAGGTTTAAACATCTCATTCCCCAAGTCGCTTAGGCAATTATAAAACAATAAACCAAGTTCATAGTCTGAAAGTTGGGCTCGCAGTAAGTTCGAATAAAACTTTTTATCTTCAACTTTAGATGAGTCAACATACTTTAGAATTTGATAAATATTTCGAAAGTAATGCCCGACCATGTGACCATAAACCTTATGGAATTTAAGATAATGCCCATTAATATCATTAGAGTACAAGCTTTCGTCACTACCAGGCAGGTGTTTAAACTCATGCAAAAAAGTGCCATTGACGAACCTCTCTTGATAAAGAGTCGAAAATACGTCCCTCCCATGAACGGGAGCCTTACTAGACCCAAAACCCCTCTCAATATTGAGAGCTTGTATTATTTCGTTATGGAGTAAAAGTAACTGAAAAAAGGTTGTTTCAAAGACTTGCTTATCCATAGCTTTAGTTTGCAGTTGAAACTCATCTTTCTGTGCTCTTATTTCAGCTCGAGTTGATCTCAGTTCTTGTGATTGAAGAAATATTGATACTATAATTCCGGCAAAGGCTAACCCTGAAAATAAGGTATTAAGGGAACCATAAGAATCACCAAATAATGCTCGCTTTTCATTACTGTCTACGCTAGTTTGAAAAGCTAATTGAACTAACTCTGGATATTTAAGCCAAGAAAAAATTATAGCTATTACGAGTAATAAAACCCCAATGCTAGATTTAATCATAATGACCTCTTTAAATAAATTAGGCACTTATACACTAAATTTAGGCTCACCGAATTTTTTTAACATTTTTTCAATTAACTGTAAATCATTGGAAATATTTTTTGTCTCTTCTGTAATATCTGGTTTCGCACCGATAGCGCCAACATACACTTTTCGATAAACGCTAAAAACAGCATCATCTGGCACAGGAACATCTTTTTTACCTTGAAAGTCTAGCTTTGTACTACCTTGAACCCAACCGATTGGAGTCAGGTGCATATATTCCCATTCGTTACTAAGTGCCATATTTTACTCCGTATTTCTAATTTACATATCTTTGTTAAAAATTTTCTAAACTAGAAGCAATGTAAAAAATCTAACCTTGTTATTTATTTAATATTTTCAGTTTAGAAAATTCCCTTATAAAAACCAACGGTTTATTAAACGGAAATGACAGTTAAATATAATTTAAAAGAGCTTATCCACTATCATTCCCTATTTAATTATTTTTAATAAACCTTATTGGTTGTGTGTTCTAAATATAGAATCAGCTAATCTTGTGCCAGTAGAAACCAATTTAGATAAAACTCTTAACTGTTCTTTGCATGAAACATTTTCTGTCGGGTGTGGGTAGTTAATTGTATGGTCAATTTCCCCCCAAATTTCTTCGAAAAGAGTTCTGACTTGTATTTCACAACAAATATTCGAGTTTTCCTTAGGCATAATCACATAATGAATACTGGTGTAATAAGAGTCTTTGATTTTAGGATCTAAACCAAGATCTTGAAAATAGCTTGTGGATTCTGGATCCCATGAATAAGCTACAGGACTCTCTTTTAAAAACCAGTCTCCACTATCCACTTGTTTTTGAATATGCTCATGTAAAATTTCGAATTGGTCTTGATACAGGTGGAGCACTCTAACCCCTGCTAAATCAGTAATCCTTTCAAATACATTATCTGGTGTAAGAGGGTCTTCATCATCCCATTTTCTCGTAATTTTATCTCGGAGATGGTCAGGATCTTTCAATCTACTTTTAATTGTGTAAATAATCGGGTTACCGTATTCATTGAGTTTTGGCTCTAATGTAAATGTATCAACAACACCATTCATAAAACGCTCAAAGTAGTGCTTTTCATTTTCATACGTTTCAACGATTTTGTTTATATCTTCCATGCTCATTTCATTACCCCAGTAGATCTATTCGTGAGAGTAAATCGTCACAGAAACTAATGTAACCTTGTCTTGTCTCCCTATATTTGTTCCCAGAACCACCCAAAGTACTTACGTGTTCTTTATCTAAATTAGGCAAGTCAGGTACAACCCACATAGGTCTATTATAATGTTGAGCCATGGAAGGGAATGTATTATGCGTATGCATCACTGAAGTCAAACCTATTGGTGATTCCATTAATTCTTGGGTTAGATGTGACCTCATTTCAGGTTGGATATTTTGTTCAATTGTAGCTGGTATTTTATTTGCGTAGTTGAGGTGAGCTTTAGCTAAATCCCATTCATTATATCCCGTATACTTTTTAGCGTTATATATTGTATAACCAAGGAAAGTTACAAAGTTATCAGGGAATACATGTCTTTTTTCATCTGATATCAATTTGTAAATAACATCAAACTCCGCCTTCCATGAACTAAGAGCTTTGCCAATGTTTTTTATACCATATAGACTGAATAAGTCAGGAGATGCTGGTACAAAAAAACCATCTACAGTGGAAATGATTACCTTATTTAGTGAACCTAAACTAGGTGATGTATCTATAATTACATAATCATATTCATAAAGTTCAGCATACTGTTCTGCTAAGGTTCTAATTTTGGTAATAGTTCTAATCGCTAAGGGCTCACCTCTGTATATATCAGTCCATCTACTAGCAACTTTTTCTTCATACAAGTGAAGTGTTAATCGTCCTGGGATGATATGTAGATTTTCGTTTAGAGCGATTGGAGGAGGCAACCTCTCATGATCGCCAGTACCTTCCTCTGTTGGTTTTAAGAGAAAATGAATACTTCTTGGCGAATCAATGATTTTTTCGTAGTCACTCTCTGGTAACTTACCTTTCGAAGCTTCAAACCCCTCATCAATGAAAGAATCTTCTGTTGCCCAAAGGTCGTGGATGTAGTCCTGTTTCAATGAATAGATAGTAAGGTTACATTGCGGGTCTGCATCAATGACTAATACTTTTTTTCCCATCTCTGACAGAGCATTAGCAACATGGTAAGTTAAAGTTGTTTTTCCTACTCCACCTTTGTTATTGAAAACCGATATTATTTTCATTTTAGTACTTTCCTGTATTGATACTTTAGGTGTAGGGTGCCCCCATAACCTATTAACAAAAATTAAACAGAATGATTCGCATTGAAATGCATTATCTTTCTACTCAGTCCGATTCATGGTAAATGATTATAACCATAAACCTCATCTATAACAGTGATTTAAATCATTAGCTGTAAAACTAAACGCTAAGCGCCTAATCCCTTATATATAGGATGTAAAATAAGCTACTTTGATAAAAAGTAGCTCTTAGTATTGGTTGCTTTATCGGCGTTTCTTGTAACGTTTTCGTGTGGTATTCGCCCTAACCACTCACCCGTTCTTGAGCGTGTAACCTTTCTTAGCCATTGGGGTCCTCTAATTTTCGTATCCGTTGCTCTTGGTCTTGTTGTACTCGTTTTATCCAGTTGATGTCCGTTTTCAAAGCTGCAATCGTGCCAAGGCTTGAGACTCCACCTGTAATTAGTGCAATGATTAACGCCTCGAGATACGCCATCACTTCGTTTTCCATCGTGATGCGTAGTATTCAAGTAGGTATCGCACCATGGCACGCATGCCTAGCGTATCGACAACAACGGCACCGACGACAAACCAATAAGGGTTAGGGATGTTCTGTAGTGCATTGAAGCCTTGTTCGACGTATGGCGCGTAATTAGGAATGAAAGACAAGATGAGAGGTACGAAGACGACTAACAGGATAAATTCATCCTTAACCCCCCTATCTCGAATGCTGATGTCATCAAGGTTACTGGCCTGCTCTTCGCCATTTTGCAATCGACGCACCCTCGCCTGATGCTTCTCATTTTCGAGTTCATCTTTACGCTTTAACGCCTTAGCTTTGTTTTGATTAAGCTGCTTATACGTCGCTACGCCACCGGTCACAAGATTCAGTAACGCGGTAATCATGTGTACACCAAACGATTCAATTCAACGTGTGGACCATCTCTAAGGCTTTTCCAGTCACCGCCCCAAATTATTGAGACTTCAAGCTCCCTAGCCGCTTGTTTAAAGGCTTTGCTGATCGCTTCGTAATACTTAAAGTCCCATGTCACCTTGCTGTTTTCATCGTAAGCCACGAAATCAATCGCATGGCCGGATTGATGACGACTTGGACGTTTGTGGCCGTCGAGTTGGCTCAAGCCCTCCTGATAGAGTTGGTATTGGCGTTTGG
Source organism: Vibrio sp. 10N.286.55.E10 (assembly GCF_002872555.1). Taxonomy (NCBI): domain Bacteria; kingdom Pseudomonadati; phylum Pseudomonadota; class Gammaproteobacteria; order Vibrionales; family Vibrionaceae; genus Vibrio; species Vibrio sp. 10N.286.55.E10. Next base: position 63,942 of record NZ_MCSD01000015.1, on the reverse strand, counting down.
CGGTACGTAGCCCTTCCGTGATACCGAAATCGTATGGTGAGATCTGCAAAGCTCTACGGACAACTTTCTTCAAATCGCTATGTACACCGAGCATTCGAGCTTCACTGCGAGCAGACAACACAAAGTTGCTGACCGACTCATCGATGGTTTTCTTATTCATAAGATACACTCCAGCCAGTAAGCCACTGGCGAGTAACACTATCCATCTCATTCGTCCTCCGGTTTCACTAGGAGTCTCGAATGCAGCGTAACGCTGGCGTCTACGTTGGAGACGGTGATCTCAAGCTTGGTCGCGGCTTGCGGTTTGATAAGAAACAGTGGATAGCCATAAAGGGAATTCGAGGCAAAATACAGATACAAGAGACGAGAAGACACTTGCGTGTTGTTAGCCCTGAGAAATCTGATATAAACGATGCCAGGTTTCGCCAAAATCCGTGAAGAACTACTGCTCTGATTATGTGGCGTTGCTTGCGCTTGCTTAAAACGCCTAATGGTCAAATCGAGCAATTCGACATGGCTAGAAAGTGGGAACGTCGCCTTTCGACGTGAGCCGAAAATGAATTTCATCTGATTGTCGTGTTTTGCTTCCACGTTCAACAAATCATCATTAGGGCTCTTAGGCTCAGGATTGGTTAATGACAGCATCATAGCGCTTCTCCTACTTTAAGGCGGTCGCTTGCGGTACCTTTCAAGCTAACGGCTTGATTGGTGTTGAGCATCAAATGCCCGCCCGGGCGTAACTCCAAGAAACCTTGAACGATGACTGTGCCTTCATTGGTGGCCAGAGCTTGTAAGATGAGCGCCTTTCTCGCGCTTTTCTCTTGAATGCGTTGATAGCCTCCCGTCATTAACAAGGTGCCATTGCCAATTCTGGCGAACGTCACACGTTCCGGCTCTGACGTGACTTTCAGTTCACTATTGGTGATGGTCGCTTGCACGTTTAGTGACGCATTTCCGATCTCAACATTTACCGGTTGTTGAATACGTTCAACGGTCAACGGCTGTGTGATTTGGTCGACGGTGACCGGCTCGGCCACTCGATTGACATTGACCGGTGTTTGAATCTGACTAATCGTGGTAGGTGTTTGTATTTCCGATACTTTTAAAGGAGTTACAATGTCACTAACCTTAACCGGATCGAGCAGTTTTCTAACGTTTATTGGCTTTTCAATTTCACTGACTAACAGCGCATTGTTGACGCTGATTTTCTGAGCCTTGGTCATGATCAGTAAATCCGACACTTGGTATTCAAAGGTCACATCTACGGCTTGATGATTGTGTAATTCGAGCTTATCTAATGCTGAAACATCAACGGTGTCACCACCAAAGATCTCAACGGGACGTATCGTATCGCCCTGCAGCAGTAACGAGTGTGTAGTATCGCGTAATATAAGGTACTTACCGGACTGACCCGCGTTAAACGTTAATGTGTGATCGGGTTTAAGAGTGTGAGTCTGTTTCATGATGAGCGCCCTGCCATCAAAACACCGATCGTGATAATGGTGCCGATGATCCCCATTGTGAGAGACAGTTTCTTCAACATTGAATTGTCCGATTCTGAGGTGCCGGTTTGTTCCCGCGATTTAGCACCATCGGCCAAAGCGATCGCCGCTTTGGTGGTTTCCGTTTGTTGGCCTGCCATCGACTTGATTGAATCAATCGCGTATTGGCTCACTTCGGATTGCTCTTCAAGCGCAGAAGCCCCAAAACCAAATGCTTCATCAACGGTGTTATCGACCATGTTCAGTGAATCTCCGACTACTGATTCATTGACTCTCAAGGCTTGGGTGCCAAAATCAAACGCTTCTTCTGCAGTCCGTCCAGCAATGGCCATTGCGCCATGATCGGTCATAGTCAAATTGATGTCCGAGTCACTCACGCCCGACATCATCACGCCGGTATTATCGCCACCCACCGCGGCACTGCTGCTGGTATTCGTGGTCGTTGTGGTGCTGCTTTGACGACTTCTCGAAGAACTTCTTCCACCCATATCCGCTAACCTTATTTGTAAAACTCGCTCATCACCGTGACGTTCTATTTCGTGAACCGGTAATTTCAATCGTCTTGCAATGAATCGCTCGGCACCGTCACGATAAAAATGCGCTCGCACCGAATCAAAGCCATGCTGTTTAGCATGCTCAACGGCGGCCAACGTGCCGGTGGCCATATCACCCGACAAACCGACAACAACCAGTTCTTTGGTACTATTTTTAAGTCTTTCGCCACGCAACAACATGACAGTGTCACTTATTTGATACGTCGCCTCTAAGCCTTGTGCAACCTCAGTTTGTGCTTGTTCGTAGTAGTCTCGAAGCACCGGCTTTAACTGTTGATGAACCTGTTGCCATGTCGCCGGTCGCAAACTAGCGTTTTGACAGCACATACAAGGCAAATAACGCCATCAATACAATGAACCACCACGGCATTCCTTTGGATTCACCGAGGCTGATGTGCCCGCCTTCGAATCCACTGTTGTTCGTAGTGTTACCTGCCGTTCCAGAGGTCGCAGGCCCTGCCATACCGCCTTGCAAACCGCCGCCACCCGTCAGTGATGTTAATGATCCGAGCATCATTGCCCTCCTTTAAACCAAATCCATGAGGCAATGATGAGCGCCACAAACAACACTTTGGTTATTCCTTTGCTCGCGCTGATCCCGATGAGACTGCCCGCGCCTACGCCACCTAACACCCACAACACTAATGGCATGACCTTCTCCCTATTTTCGAAATGCGAGTACGCCCAATAACAGAACCACCATCAAACCAATTCCGCCACCGACATACAGCAAGGTTTGATCAACCTGACGTTGCCCTTGAGGTGTAGTCACGGCGTTCCCTCTGTCATCGACGACAGGATGATTCGGTTGTTGGGTCTTATCTGGGTTAGTTGATTGGTCATTACTCGGAAAAAGCCACGACGCGTTTTCCCCTACAGAATCCAAAGCACCCGAACCAAACTCTAAGAGATCATCAAAGAAGCTTTTCATCGCCGTTCCTTATCCCGTGCCACTTTGCAGCACTTCAGGACGTGTGACTTTTACCGATTCCACTAAGATAGGTATCGATCCAGGGACATCCGTTGTCGTGACAGAAAACTTGAGATTCGAGCTGTGTTGCGTTGGAAACAACTCATCAATAGAGAACCCACGAACAATTGGGTCAAAATGGAAATAACCGTCTTGTGGCGTACGCTGATTACGCTTGGCATTGGCCTCTGAAATAAAGGTGTTGGCTTCGTACTCTTTGACAAAATCACGCTCTATCTCGAGTTTGCTGATGTTGTCGTGCATAAAATGCATGCGCCTGATGCTGATAAGTGGACTCGTCACCAAGTTGGTGAACTCATTCTCACCTTGAGCATTGGCTGGCATGGTTTCGCGTTTGATCATTGGAACCAACACACGCATGGCTTGCGAATTACTCACCCATGCATGGACTTGAATCGACAATGCTGCGGCATTGGCCGCCTTGCTTTTGAACTGGATATCGAGGTGAATGTTATCGCCAAGTTCCGTCACTAAACCGGTGTAACGCACTCCGTTTTTTGTTCGCGCCACAATGTCACTGAACGGGATAACAAAATGCCCCGCAATGGCATCACGTCGCTTATAACGCTCTAGCATCAACAGCTCTTCGCCACTCAGGACATAGATCTCTTCAGCATTGAGCGTGATCGCGATGCGTAACATATCTGCCGCGCTCGCGTTGGTTTCGAGAATAAGTTCGTGGTATGTCGGGCCATTAGGGATAGGCAACGTGCCTTTCTGTCCCCACGACGCGCCAACCATCGAATTGAGTTTGATTGGTTTGACTGACATCGTGATCCCCTTTAGAACCAGCCAGAACGACCGAGTAACTTATCTAGGCCACCGACTTTATTATTCACGGCAAAGACGATTGCACCCGTCGTTACCGCCGCAATTCCGGCGACAATCGCCACGTTTTTCACATTCAATCTCATGGGAGTTCCTTTGGAATGATTGATGCTGTTAACGTGGCTCTTTCATATCAGAATCACCAGTGCCTAAAGCCTGTTAGGTAAAGGGTTTAACCTATTAGGTTACCTCTATCGGTTTGGGTAGATTTTACCTTGCTGCCATTTCCCTAAACCCGGGGATTTGAGGATGTAATCGGCGAACTTTTTACGCCCTAAATGCTCACGGTCAACGCAGCTTTGCAGTGAAAGAATGGCGTCGATTGGAATGTCGAAATACTCAGAGATGTACTTAGCGTTACGCCTTGAACTGACAGCCCCCACATACACATACTTGGATTCATCAAGCACAGTCTTTGGCACTTCTTGGCCACGTTGAAACGTTGCATGCATAACCAAACCAAATCCGCGCCCACCGGTCCATAACTCGCCAGCAATGCCATCGAGTTTGGACGGTGAATGCGTGAACTTGGCTAACTCTTCAATCACGCAATGCAGCTTTTTAGGATGGTGGCCATTACCCAATGACCACACCATATTAGCGAACTGCTCAAGGTTCTCGCGCGTCCTGTCTTGCTCAACCAACGCCAAACGAAACGCGGCCTTTTTCTTACGGGCAAACCACGCTTTATGATAGAACTCATCGAAGCTGTAACACGCTTGCACGCGACCACCTTTAAGTGGCGCCTCAAGATGCTCACTATAGGGATCAAACATCACCACTTGAGACTGGCGCTCAATGAAGTTAAGCCGGCGAATGGCCGTGGTTTTACAGCTGCCCGTCGTCCCCATATAACAAACATGCTCGGCATTGTGGGCGTTATTCTTGTTCACTGGATTGGGTAACTTCACCGTCAGCCTCCTGTGGCGTTTCGGGCTCGGTTGCCTCCATTTGGGGTTGCTTCAATTGACGCACTTGTTTGGCACATCCGCCGATCAAGGTCATTGAAGCCATGGCAAAGATGAATTCACCTTGATATTGCCCGAACCATTTCAATCCTACGGGGCCGTATTTTTGGAGCATTGGCGAAGCGGCGTCTAACCACTGATTACCGGCTTGGGTTTCAATTTCAAATGGCACATCGAACACACTGGCGACGGTCATTTCCACCACGCCCAAGCCATACGACAACATCATGCGCGCGTCTTCTTCACCGAAGCTGATCCCTTCAGATATTGATTCTGGCTCTTGAGGATCTTCTGATTGTTCCGTTTGCTCTCGTTCTTGTCTCAACGCCTTCACCGCCTCTAAGGCTTGTTGATCACGTTCTTGTCTCAACGCCTTCACCGCCTCTAAGGCTTGTTGATCACGTTCATCCAAGACGTTGTCATCATGGGTGGTTGTCGTTTCAATGTTCATGGCTGATTCCTGATTTTTTTCTGGTCGATAACGCGATCCACAAGAGGCAACACGTTCCAATTAATCCCAATAATGACCAACCTAACCGAAGATTTGTGGTTTCGGTGGTTACGCTCTTTGACGGTTCAATCACGCTAGAAGCCTTATCTGGCTTGGTTTCGTTGAGTTTCGATGATGGCGTTGGGTTAGACTTACCACCACTGGATGCATAACCAGTGGTGGCTTTTTCTGGACTGGAAACCATGTGGTTTGTTAACCAATCTTGAAACGGTTTGCCTGCACTTTGGTTGGTTTTGCAACGTGGACATATCGTATAAAGCTGGCCGAGCCGACGCTTATTTTTGGGCGGGTCGCCTCCTTCAAGGATTTTGTGCTCGCCAACGGCGTGTATCGTGCACACTTCACCGCACCCGTGTGTTGGGCACGCAATGTAGCCTTTGATTGGATTCTTACTGGCCATGCTTCGCCTCCAACTCACACAATCTAAGATGGAAGTTTTCCATGAGTGCTTTGAGTAGTTGAGTCGACGTGGCGATGTGGTGGCTGGCTTCTTGCGCCGCTTGGATAGCAACTAAGGGCTTTTTCAAAGCCGAGATACTGTCCCAGTCGGGTACCGACTGAGAGAGCGTCTGTTGTACGCTCTCCAGATCCCTAACCAATTGATGGTAAGTCTGTTGATGGTGATTCATTGTCTTTTCCTCTGTCTCACGACGTTGGTGTGTCCCTGTCTCTCGACGTTAACCAATAGATTATAGCAATCAAAATAAGAAACCTAATAGGTTTTGATTATCAAAAGCCAAGTTAGATCCCGACTTCTTTTCCTGCTAAGCCGTCGCGTAGCGACTCAAAGCTGGTGGCCGTTCAACGTTTACCGTGTTTATCGCCATGCTACTCAATGTCTCGCGCCGTTAAGCTCCAGCTCGCTTGCGAGCACGTAGAGCGCCATCATTATCAAAGTTATCCCCGTGTTTCACGGGGTAACAGTAACTCTCCCTTACATCTATCTTTAGATAGATCACTAGTCTTTAGACTATGCGTTGGGATCTTGTGGGATAACGTCATGGAGCAGTTATGACGGCCATACATGAGTTACTGACGCGCTTATCCACAACTCGAGTCCCACTGATTCAAACTCGGTCATTTTAAGGACAATATTGGCTAAAATAGGTCAAATATGAGGGTTTAGACGGATCGAGGCGCAGTTTGGCCTATGTACTTTAAGGGAAAGTAACTGCGTTAGTTTGAGTCGCACGACGGGCAAACTTACGCAATAAAGTGATGGGTGTGAGTAAATAACGAAGGTGAACGCCGGTTGAGGCCGATAATTTCTTTAGGTTCTTGGTCGCGGCTTGTTTTGCGTTCAAGTACGCCAAGTTCAAACCAATATCGCGGAAATACTTGTCTGTTATACGCTTTATCGACGCCAGTCCGTACCAATCCCCATTAATGTTTTCTCGTGGTTGTTTCGACGTGATCCACCCACGATCTTTTGCATACTTCACGCACTGTTTAACTCGCCATTCAGGTAATCCGGTTCCTCTCGCGACATTCGCCCACGTACGTAGCAAAAAACCATTCGCGGTGACCACACCGACTTTACTGGTTCGAAACTCCAATTCGCTGACAAGGTAATCCATGACGCGCGCGACATCAGTTAGATATTGGCGTTGTGTGGACTTGCCAGATGGAGACAACAAATAATCGTATTGAGATGGGTTATCGAGCAGTTTTATCCAACGGCCACGATTCAGCGCCGCTAAAGGACGGGCACTTCGTTTGTGTTGAGAGGCTTTCTTTGGGCGAAATTGGTTCATAACAAATCAAAGCCTGCTAGGCCCCTTTGTTACGATTTTTGACCGCCGATTTTTGGCGTTCTAATATCTGTCTGAGTGAGACTATCAACAATCTGACACTCGATCTGAGCTTGCCATCTTTCGCGGCTTGCTCAGCAGCATTTATCGTTTCATCCACGTCTGGTTCATGATTTTTCATACGTCCTTCTAGCGCATATCTAGCCCGATCAAGTTCACCCTATCCGAATTTTTACCTACTGGAAATGCCTGTCAGGGATGGTAATTCGGAGGGTTCTATCTTTTAATCGGTTCAAAGGACGGGAATTCATATGCACACTATTAACTATACAAATGCACTTTTAGATAGAGTAAAAGCCAAGTATGACCTACCTTCAGAGTATCAACTGGCTAAAAAAATCAAAGTAAGTGACAAACGGCTCTACAACTGGCGAAGAGGCATCTCTGGCATGGATTGGGACGTCGCGTTCGAGATCGGTGATATGTTAGGCGAAACGGATCAGAATGTGGTGTTTGGTCTTCTGCCTAACAAGCAGAAAAATGAAAGAGTTATTAGAGTGTTAGAGGAAAACGGGCCCGACTAAATGGGCCGCCAAAACTTTACCCCCATATACATAATACGCAGTGGGATTGTTAGAGCAATTTATTAATGTCCGGTTTGAACTACTTTAAAATATCCGCCTAATCTAACGTATTGGTCTTTTTAAGCATGCAGCAGCGCTCTTTAAGATCACAAAAAACAAATAGCTATATGTACCCAACGTATGTACCGTCCGTAATTCGATCTCCGTGCACACAAACCTTATCAACAGAAAGCTTTTCTCTTCTCGTTTCCTGATTCATGCTCATGTTTGTAGTCATTTTTGCTGTGTTGTGTGTGAATCTTGTGGGCATTGGTTGTTGTTTTCTTTTCAGATTTCACACAGGCGACCATCTTTATTGATAACACCAAAACGACACCTTTATCAGTAGCCAATCAAATTGAATTATTTTAACAACCGTCACCAACTTTTCATGTGGCTCTTCTTCTGGCGCCACTGTTCGTACTAACATCTAAAACCGTTAACATGCGTACGCGTTTCACATGGGTACTTTAATGTCACGCTTAGTTTATGGGATGTCGTTGGAATCGATCTAGAGCATATATCCGATAGCTTTCAGGTATTTACACGAAGATTATTAAACTCAGCAGTCCCTGTTTACCAACCTCACCCAGACAAACTAAAAGTTACGTTGTATCTTATTTTCAACAAGCGAATGTTAGATTACTGTCGCTCAGCTGCCAGATAAACCACTTAAACAGGCTACTATTTCATGTTTAAATTTTGATCTATCAAACAGTTATATGAATATATTTGGTGATTAGGCAATCAAATGCTATGCATTCAGGTCTCAGCTATGAATTAAAGTGTTAACATCAGGCAATTTTGTAAACTAGGTGTTTGATATGTTGCCTAAACTTTATAAGTTCAGATCCCTCCATGATAGAAACATACAGTCGATTGCCGAGTGTTCGCTGTGGTTCGATTATGCTAAAACTTTCAATAACCCTTTTGAATCTAACCACATATTCAAGAATGAACTTCAAAACAATTTCAAGGTTATGTGTTTTTCTCAATCCAGCGACCACCCTATACTATGGTCTCAGTATGGCGACAACTTTAAAGGTATGTGCATCGAGTATGACCTCAACTGCTATAACGGTGAGGCCAATCTCAACTGTTTCGAAGTCCAATACGAAGATGAGCCAAGCATGTTCCACTCAGTATCGTTGGGGGAATTGCAAGGATCTGAATTGGGATCTGAAATGTTCAAGGTTAAGCACTCTAATTGGTGCTACGAAAAGGAATACCGTTGGGTGCTATCTGATGAGGAAATGATCGGTAATAAGCTCTACCTTAATAGAGAATGCCTAAGCTCGGTGATTCTGTCAGAGCACGCTCCTGCCGACAGGAAGTTGAAAGTTCTGATGACTTGCCAGCGCCTTGGTATACCCGTTAAGCATGCAATTGCCAAGCAGGAGTCGTTTACATTCGAAGTGGTCTGTTAAACGGTATACAGCAAGATTTACAGGCGCTTTCATTACGTTACAGTGCAACAAAAAAGAGAGCCACATTTAATGTGGCTCCCTTTTTACATGTTCGTCGTCAGTTTTCCAGGCACTTGATCTTGCATCTGCTCAATCGTCGCTATAGACATTTGAACAGTTGAAAACCAATAAGGTCGGTGCTTAACGTTAAATAACTCACTATTCTCTAACGCTTCGAAAACAGAATACTTCCTACCTTGAGCCAAAGCTGCCCCATAAACCGTTCGCTCAAGTACAGGAGTGTCATTCACTTCCTCTAGAAGTGCCCTCTTTATGAACTGGTTTCCAGGGCTCCAATCTATAAATTCAACGAGGTTTTTTAGTAGTTTAAGCTCTAACTGCTCGACCATCGCTTCGAGAAACTGTGTATTTGGCATCACCTCAGTACAAGCATAATATTCGTCATGTTTGTCACTTGCTTCACGATAACCAAGCATCGTTTTTACCAATGCGTCTTCAAACGTGGAAGAAAAGTGGTTACAAATTAGAAACAAAGGCAGAACTCGCAACACGCCAAGTAAAATTCCTACGTTTGGATCTTTAACTGACGTTTCTTGAAGTCGAATTCGAGTCGCATTTGACGTCACGACCAAGTGCTGCCAAACCTTAGGTGTGATGTGTTTAATATTGCCATCATTCCACTTGATCAGCTGTTGACTCATTAACAAAGGGAACAATAAACGACAATTTTCAATACCTATCTGTCGTGCTGCAATTTTTGGATCGAGAATCACCTTAGATTTCTTTCCATATTTATCTGCAAACTCTTGATTGGAAACAAACTCAATTAAACTTGAGCTCAATGGCCTACTTTTCGCGGATATTTCATGGAGTTTGGAAAAGTTTAAAGATGGCGAATACGCAACACTAGCGAATTGATTGTAATCGGGTAAGTCTGAAAACAACGAACTTATTAAGGTACCTTGAAGCTTCTCAAGCATTAGCGCAGAAGCGGCATTGCTGACATCATCGATAACGTATCGTAAGGTTTGTTGCTTCGCGTCGACTTTCTCGCGATGAGCATTGACTCTATCCTGCTCGCAGCGCAATAAAATACGTTGGTTGTGAGATATGCGGTCAGATTCATCAAATATGACGCTATCACAATACCTATTTTCCAAACTTAGTAACGTGTCTACTGTAGATTGTGCGAGCTTATATTCAGGTGAGATTAACCATCGATTAAAGCGAGCTTCAACATTGATTGAGACCTTCCTTGAGATCTCAACGACTTCAGGGGTATAACTTTTATTTGCTAACAACAACAGTGACTTTCCTTTGCCGTAAATGCTCTTGTATCGGCATATCCTGCCTTTATAACAAAACTAATATTAATAGAAATTAGAGATTGGTTCACGAAATTGTTTCAATAAAATTAAGGATATTTAGTTATAGTGCGTTGAGAGTGGCTAGTGTGTGATATGTAGCCGGATATACTTTTCTGGAAAGCTGTATTTGAACCTTTTCTTCGTCGGTAGATTTTTTTTTGCCTGCTTGCAAACTTTACTATCTCCAGACGTTCTCACCTTTTTGATTCTTGCGTAACCTTTAGAGTGCTTCATCTCAATCATCAGATCGCAATAACCCTCGAAATCAACATTACTCTTGTTGAGCCCTTTCATGACGGTGACTTTTATCTTTTTGGCTACAGGATTAACCAATGCATCGTCGGGAAAAGCGACTGGGGATAAAAAACATAATAGTAATACTAGGTATCTCATACTGCTCTCTCTTTGTTGAGGGTGAGAACAGTATGCGGAGATTTAAGAGAAATGAAGGATTAACTTAGTATGAAGATTGACTAGCTAGCGCGTAACTCTCAACGATTACGCTTTCTTTGAGCCTTTAGACTTAAAACCATTATGCGGGAACACGTTACGAATACGTTGCTGTACGTTTTTAGGCACATCTTTAGTGAACTTGAGATTGTAGCCAGAACGTTTTGCATACACTTTTAGCTCACCTTTAAAGGTATTGTTATGACCAATCTCTTGAAGGTTATGCTTAAAGCTCGGTGGAAGATGCCCTTTAACTTGTTCGATCGCCCCGTCACTAAATTTAATTTTCAACACCGGTCGATCGACTGCTACTAACCAAAAAACTAATACCGCACCGATTAAGATTACGTACATCATAATGTCACCACTACTGTTGATGGTTATTTATCGTCAGAAAGGAGTTTGCTTAAGTCTTCTTTAAGGCTAGTCACCGTCTTGCTGGCCTGTTCACTACGAGACGCTTCGCTAACCAAATACTCGATGGCGTCGGAAAGCGTACAACCTAGCTCGTTCGCTCGTTGAGATAGTTTTTCCCATACACGATAATCAAGGTCGATTGATTTCTTCTTGGTGTGAACTTGTTCAGCATTGAAGTGGCGCTTTCGCTTAGCTCTGATCGCTTGTTTAAGCTTGTTATCGAGCTCAGGAGACATGTTGTTAGAGATCCACTCAAGAACACCCGTAGGCTGGTGTTCCAGCTTCAATAAGGCTTGAACAGCAACATCAGCTTCACTTGAATCAATATGGCAAGTGATCGATTCACCTTCTTTCCATTTTTTGACCAGATAGTTCCATTTCCAACCACATTCCAAGTTTTCAAGTTGCTGATATTTCATGTCTAATCTCGAGAGTTAATCCTAGTGACAGCGTAACCCAAAATGGGCTGTTTAACAATTATTGTCTTGAAAGAATAGACCAAGATCATACTTATATTAGCTTAGTGATTAGTAACTACCACATAGAGCTACAAGCGAGATCGGTTTTTCTATATACTCCCTACCTCATTATCATAATCAGAAACTTAAATGACTCAAGTAGATTGGCGACATGTTACGCCTCAGTACGACGAATATAGCGCTCAATTAGAGCAATTCCCTGACATCTCGCCTTTCCCGTTTTCAGATATTCAACATAGATTCAAAGATGCGCTAACCCGCTTTGTCCGTTTGTCTAACCTTTCGCGTGTTTTACTTGTAAACGCTCCGGACAATTCGATCTATCGTCAAATGATTGTTGAATCTCTAGTCACTGCTTTAGATGATCACACTCTACCGGTTATAAAAACTGAATCTTTAAATGCTGCCTCTCTTTTTGACCAAGTTCAATCGAAAGACGGTAAGGTTGTTGCGACAAAACCTGGCCTCCTGGCTAGAGCAAACAACGGTTATCTGATCGTTTCAGCAAACTTGATCTTAGCAAACCCAGGAAGCTGGTTACTGCTTAAATCTGCGCTGCTTGGTGAAGCCGTAGAGCCTATCAGTAGCAACCCTGAGCACTTGAACCAATCTCCAACTTTGCCTCTTACCTACAACATTAAGTTGATTGTGGTTGGTGATAGAGCTCAATTAGGTGACCTTGATTATCTAGACAGCGATATTCAAACCGGTTTTTGCCTATTTAGCGAAATTGAGCAAGATATCAAGATCTCTGAAGAGAATTTGACTCAATATCTTGGTTACCTTAAGTGGCTTCAACTACGCTATGAACTGCCAACCATCACGCAACAAGCGTTGACGGGCATTCTTACTGCCGGAGCAAGAGAGACTGAAGATCAAAGCTATACTCCATTATGCCCTATTTGGCACAATGCGTTATTGAACGAAGCTTTGATTGAAGCTAACAATGGTGAGATTGATATTCACCATATCCAACAAGCTCAACAACACAAATACAACCGAGAGTCGTACCTACCAGAACGCGCTCTTGATGATATTCGAGATGGCCAAGTCATTATTGAAACTGAAGGTGAACAAGTTGGTCAGGTTAATGGCCTAACAGTCATCGATGTTCCTGGGCACCCGATATCGTATGGTGAACCTGCACGAATTTCCTGTGTTATTCACTTTGGTGATGGTGATATTGCCGATGTTGAGCGCAAAGCCGAACTTGGTGGTAATCTTCATGCTAAAGGTATGATGATCATGCAAGCATTTGTGAGCAGCGCACTCAACCTTGAAGATCCGCTACCTTATGCCGCTTCTGTGGTATTTGAGCAATCGTATTGCGAAGTAGATGGCGATAGTGCTTCTCTTGCAGAACTTTGCTCTTTGGTGAGTGCTTTGTCTGAATACCCTATCAATCAACAAATTGCGGTTACTGGTGCAGTGGACCAATTTGGTCGTGTACAAGCGGTTGGTGGGCTAAACGAAAAAATCGAAGGCTTTTACCATGTGTGTAAGCACAATGGCTTAACTGGCGAACAAGGTGTGATACTTCCAAGATCAAATTTAAGGCACCTTGCACTGAAGCCAGACCTTATTGAAAGCATTAAGAATGAAGAATTCCATATTTGGTCTGTGTCTAATGTAGATGAAGCAATTCCTCTCATTATGAACAAACCATTTAGAGACGATGAACAAGAAAGCGTTCTGAGCAAAATCGCGGAACGTATTGAAAACTTTGAAAGACATGAGCACCCTATTGGAATCGTTGGACGCATTAAAAACTGGTTTGTCTAGTACTGATCGGACTTGTTTAGCGTACACCTGTTCACTAATATGCACCTATCAAAAATCGGAGTAATTGATAATGCAAAACAAACGTGATTCTTACACTCGCGAAGAGCTTCTAGCATCAAGCCAAGGCGAACTATGGCCACAAGGTCCTCAACTACCAGCACCGAACATGCTAATGATGGATCGCATCACTAAAATGTCTGAAACTGAAGGTGATTACGGTAAAGGTTTAGTTCTTGCTGAGCTGGATATTACTCCTGACCTATGGTTCTTCGATTGTCACTTCCCAGGTGACCCTGTAATGCCGGGTTGTCTAGGCCTTGACGCAATGTGGCAGCTGGTTGGCTTCTACCTTGGTTGGGTTGGCGGCGAAGGTAAAGGTCGAGCTCTAGGTGTTGGCGAAGTGAAATTCACTGGTCAAATTCTGCCAACAGCGAAAAAAGTAACTTACGAGATCCACATGAAGCGTGTTGTTAACCGTCGCCTAGTTATGGGTCTTGCGGATGGTCGCGTACTTGTTGATGGTAAAGAGATCTACGTTGCTAAAGATTTGAAAGTTGGCCTTTTCCAAGATACGTCAGCATTCTAATCTAACTATTAGATTTTTAATAAAGCAGCCCATGGCTGCTTTATTTTCATTTCAATAAATTTAGTTATAGTGCATTAAAATATCCCGTATTAAGCTTGAAACAGGATAAATCCACCAGCGATACGCTTATGATAGCGAAACTAGAATTCTATATAGCTCTGGGAATCTTTGTATTGTTCTGAAACTAACAAGGCTCCAGCCGTTGTAATCAACAGACAATGGAGCCCTGACCTTGAATTCTTTACGCCCTATCTACTTATAGAGACCTGATTGCTTATCATCTTTGGCATCACGCCAACCACCTAACCAATAAGACCGAGAGTCCATTTGGCTATATGGGCAAGCTTCTTGCGACCTACCATTTAAACCAGCTTTGTAGCCTTGAGATTGTGCTCGTTCTAGTCGATCACGCTTTTGTCTCTTCATAGTGCAGTCCTCATACGGGTGTTCCATTTACTAACATACAATGATTACAACTTTGCGGAGTTTTTGTGACTCCAACTTTAAGAATCGATCAGATTTTCACTTTTCTCAAGGCGAAAAAAAGCCCGAGTTCAGAATTGTGAACTCGGGCCCAAGAGATAAATTATTTAAATTTTCTGCGGAACCCTAACAGACCAAGCACAGTCAAAGTTAACCAACCTAGGCTACCACCTTGACGATCAACTTTCTCTGAGTCGGCACTACGAGTTTGGATATCAGCTTTAGTTGCACCGGCAATTGGTACAAGCTTAACTGCAACAACCTCTTCTACCGCGTTAGATGACGCGCCACCACAGTATGAGTTGTGAGACGTTGTGTCATACGGTTGAGTCGTTCCTCCAACTGTACATTTGATAGCAGTAGCAGAGATCACACCAGCATCGTTAATGTCAGTAGCATCAATAATTCGGAACTTGTTGTTCTCTCCGGAAACATTACCATCATTTGTTAGATCATCTAACCACCAAGCCTGACCGTTAAAGATGTCTACACGACGAGCTTCAGTTGATGAAGACACGTTATAAGGATATATAAAGCCTCTGTGTCTTCTTTCACTACCATCAACCTCACGAGTGGTTTCTGCATCTATTTGGCCAACAAACTCATTAAAGTTGTTAACTGCTTTAGCTTCACCGCTCGAACCACCAAAGAAGATACCACCAGACAAGTACGTTGCTGTTGGGTTTTTAGCATCGGTTACAACGAAAGGCTTATTACCCGCACTACCACTCTCTGGTACATAACCATTACGCTTAGAATAACCAACAGCGAACAAATTATCGTTGATGTCAGTCGCTACAGAGTTACTGTATCTAGCATCGTCGTTAGACGAGCCTGACTTAACCTCTGCACCGCTAATCTGTGTAGTCGTCCATGTTGCACCAGTAAGATCTAATGAGTCACTCACAAAAACACTGGCGTTCATGTCTTGTAGGTCACCATTACCATCTGCAGTATTATAGCCAACACCGTAAAAACCAGAACCTGATTCAACGATTGAACGCATACTGCCTTGAGCAAAGTAATCACCTTGTTTAGCGTCACCGCTGCGAATCCAATCGATTTCTTTGGTCGTAGTACCGTCCCAGATCGCCGCTTTAGAAGCATAGGCCTTATCTGGTTCTGATGTATCAGTCGGAACAAACTCTTCAGAGACACTACCTACATTATAAACAGTACCGTTGCTTGCCTTAATCGCTTTCCATGCACGAGTTTCAGACGTACCAGTAGGCCCAGCCGTCGTCGTAAACATCGCGTTATTGCGAATATCACCTTTAGATTTAACACCTAGTGGTTGAGCATTGTCATCTAGAGAGTTAATTACCGTATTACGAGTGTCAAATGTAGCGCCACCTTCGACAAAGGCTTTAGCATTGACGTGAGTAAGGTCATTTCTTTCCTTGCTCCAAGTATCATTCCAACGGTTTTGCGCCCAACTTTCACATGTAGAGTATCTTAGCTCTCGGTAGCAATAGTTTTCGAAATCATCGAACTCTTGGATGTATTGGAACGGAGCGTCCATAGCGAAAGGCACTTCTTCGCGATAACTTACAGCTTCGACTGTATTGCGAGTTTCACCAGCCAATTTGAAGCTGTCACACGCAACACCACCGACAGTACCAGTAGTAAAACAACTCTCTGTTCCAGAAACAGTCGCTGGCTGAATCGCAACACCAAAGATCTCTGATGCGCCAGTAATCGAAGGAGTAACTTCCACTACCTTATAAAGCGCAGCATTCGCATTAGTTGCAGCAAAAACTAATGCTGCAACTGTTGTTAATTTAAATTTAGTACAAGTCATTATTACTTCTTAACTTTCCTGTTGTAGTGCCTCGAGCTCTTCCCAGCGCTCAAAAGCAACTTCAAGCTCCTGCTCTGCTGCAGATAGCTTATCTAATACTGGTTGTGTCTGCTCTACAGATTTTGAAAAGAAGCTTGGATCGTTGACTTCTTCCTGAAGAGTTTCAATTTGAGTTTCCAATTCTTCTAAACGCATTGGTAGCGCTTCTAGTTCTCGTTGTAGCTTATACGATAACTTCTTAGGTTTAGCCTTAACTGGCGCAGTTTTGGGAGTTTCCTCAACTACTTTCTCAGGCTTTGATGGCTTTTCAACCTGTCGGTACTCTAATGCTTGTTTTCTTTGCTGCTGAGCATCGTGATAACCACCAACAAATTCTTCAATAACGCCATTACCTTCAAAGATCCAACTTGTCATAACCGTGTTATCAACAAACTGACGATCGTGGCTCACTAAAAGAAGCGTACCCTGATAGTTGGCAAGCAAATCTTCTAAAAGTTCCAAAGTTTCGATATCTAGATCGTTGGTTGGCTCATCGAGAATCAATAAGTTGTTCGACTTAAGGAAGATACGAGCTAGTAACAGACGGTTTTTCTCACCACCAGATAGTGCTTTAACAGGAGTACGAGCACGTTTTGGAGAGAATAAGAAATCTTGTAAGTAGCTGAGTGCATGACGCTCACGGCCACCTACAGTGACTTCTTGCTTACCATCCGCTAAGTTATCGATTACAGACTTCTCAGGGTCTAGAATTTCGCGGTATTGGTCGAAGTAAGCCACTTCAAGTTTAGTACCACAATGCAGACGACCTGAATCAGGCTTAAGCTGGTCAAGAAGCAGCTTAAGTACCGTACTCTTACCACAACCGTTAGGACCAATCAGAGCGATACGATCACCACGCATGATGTTGAAGCTGAAGTCTTTAACAATCTCTTTGCCTTCGAAGCCAAAGTTAATGTTCTCAGCTTCAAATACAATCTTGCCTGAACGCTGGCCATCGTCGATTTGGATGATCGCTTTGCCTTGCACTTCACGACGGTTCAAACGTTCTTCACGTAGCTTCTTAAGCGCACGTACGCGGCCTTCGTTACGAGTTCGACGAGCTTTAATGCCTTGACGAATCCATACTTCTTCCTGAGCGAGCTTTTTATCAAATTCAGCGTTCTGCATCTCTTCAACACGAAGCGCTTCTTCTTTCTCAACAAGATAGTTTTCGTAATCACCCGGGAAAGAGCTCAATTTACCGCGATCAAGATCGACAATACGTGTTGCCATCGATTTAATGAACGCACGGTCATGCGAGATAAAGATGATTGAACCGCGGAAGTCTTTCAGGAAACCCTCTAACCATTCAATGGTCGCAACATCCAAGTGGTTAGTCGGTTCGTCAAGTAGAAGCACGTCAGGATCACATACAAGCGCACGAGCAAGCGCCGCTTTACGTTGCCAACCACCAGATAAATCAGTCAGCTTTGTTTCAGCTGTCAACTTAAGTGCAGCCAATACGTTGCTTACGCGATCTTCAAAGCGCCATGCATTCGCATGATCCAATTGCTCTTGAACACGAGTAAGACGATTTAGGTTCTTTTCACTAGGGTCAGTACCGATGAGATCCAGAAGATCATGATAGATCTTCAACTGTTCACCGATTTCCGCTAGGCCACCAGCAACGTAATCATAAACGGTACCTTGCTCATTGCGCGGTGGATCTTGCTCAAGGCGAGATACAACCACATCTTGTGTGATTTGCATCTTGCCGTCGTCCATGATGATGTTCCCAGACAGGATTTTCATCAACGTAGACTTACCTGCGCCATTGCGCCCTACTAAACACACACGTTCGTTTTCTTGCAGTGCGAAGTCCGCACGATCTAATAACGGGTGATCGCCAAACGCTAATTGCCCATTATGAATTGTAAGTAATGCCATTCTTCTTTAACCAATCTTTAAGTTCTAACAAGCCAAATGGCCAGTTAAGCTCTGAGCTTTGAGAAAGGTCAGAGCTTTCAAATTTGAGCACCGGAATAGTGACCCCGTAACGGGAAAAGAGCTCATCATCAAATGCAATGTCGACAACGTTGACGTGATGGCTAATGTTTAACTGTTCCGTGAGTTGGAATGCCATCTCACATAGATGGCACCCTTCTGTACTGTAGAGAGTCAGCACTATATATCCTTATACAATCTCTTAACTACTTATGTGTAATCAACCAGCAGTTATGAATGTGCTTATTGCGAGAGAAGTCCAATGGAAGCGTCTTAGCTGAGATATTTTGAGCTTTAAGACCTAACGCTTCTAGACCTTCTAGATCCATTTTGAAGTGACGTTTGTTGTTAGAGAACACAATCGTGCCTTCTTCACGAAGAAGACGCTTAAGGTTTTCCATCAACTGAATATGATCACGTTGAACATCGAAAGATTGATCCATACGCTTTGAGTTTGAGAACGTAGGTGGATCAATAAAGATCAGGTCGTAAGAACCCTGCTCTTTAACCAACCACTGTAAGCAGTCAGCTTGCACAAACTGATGTTGACGACCAACACGGCCATTAAGCTCCATGTTCTGTTTTGCCCACTCAAGGTAGGTATTAGACATATCAACCGTTGTTGTAGAACGCGCGCCACCTACAGCAGCATGAACAGATGCACTGCCTGTGTAAGCGAACAGGTTTAGGAAATCTTTACCTGCAGCCATCTCACCGATACGACGACGAGTGATCTTATGATCTAGGAACAAGCCTGTATCTAAGTAATCATGAAGATTAACAATCAGCTTAACGCCGTATTCGTTCACTTCTAGGTTAGATGAGTCTTGAGCCATCTTCTGGTATTGAGAACGGCCTTTCTGCTTCTGACGAACCTTTAGAACCACATTGTTCGCTTCAACGCCCGTTACTTGAATAGAAGCACGGATGATATCGGTTAAGCGACGTTTTGCCTTCTCTTCCGGAACATCTTTAGGCGCTGCGTATTCTTGAATCACAAGGTGACCTGGGTATACGTCAATCGCTACATTGTATTCTGGTAAGTCAGCATCGTAGATACGGTAACAATCTAATTGCTCTTTCTTAGCCCACTTGCCAATTTTACCGATGTTCTTTTTAAGTCGGTTTGCAAAGTCAGGAGCAATCAGCTGTTCTTGCTCGCCCGTTGGACGTTCTGACATCGGACGATCTGAAATTGAGTAGTTCTTTTGGTGACACGGTAACGCACCATTATTCAATTTGAACTGTTTGTCTGCACGCATGCGTAAGCAGCTTAGTAACTCGTCTGAGCTAGAGAAGATAGATGCGTTGCAACCACCAAATTCCGCTTTAAGTTGTGCACCGAATGCGGTGTAAAGTGCAATTAGGCCAGGCTCTGTACCCAGACGCTCACCATAAGGTGGGTTAGAAACAATCACACCATCAGTAAATTCCGTAGGGCGCTTAAGCTTTGCTGCATCACCTACTTCGAATTCAATCAGATCTTCTACACCAGCACGACGAGCATTGTCGCGCGCTGTTTTGATCATGCGTTCATCGTTGTCGTAACCATAGAACTTACATTCTACTTTCTTAACGCCACGACGACCTTGAACGTTCGCTTCAGCTTTAACTTCAGCCCAAAGCTCTGGTTCGAAATCTTCTAGTGATTCAAAACACCACTTCTGGCGTTTAACACCAGGAGCCATGTTTGCAGCCATCATTGCCGCTTCAATCACTAACGTACCTGAACCACACATAGGGTCTAAGAATGGTTTCGTTGCATCCCAACCACTACGAAGAAGAATCGCTGCAGCAAGCGTTTCACGCAGAGGTGCGCGACCTGATTCAGGACGATAACCACGTTGGTGAAGACCGCTTCCCACCATATCAACACCAAGAATCGCTTTATCACGGTGTAGACGAACGTGAATACGAATGTCTGGGTTCTCTTTGCTGATAGAAGGACGAGGCAAAGACTTCTTCTCGAAGCAATCAACAACGGCATCTTTTACTTTCATCGCACCGTATTGGCTGTTACGGATTTCGTTGTTCGTACCATTAAAGTCAACAACGAAACGCTTAGAGCTATGGAATTGATTTACCCAGTTAACCGCAGTGGTTGATAGGTACAAATCCATGTCGTCCATACAAGTGAATTCAGAAAGGACACGTACAAATCGAGAAGCCAAACGGCTCCACAAACAACAACGATAAATTTGCTCATTGGTCGCTTTGAATTTAACACCTGCTTGAACAGGTTTTGCGTTTGTAATCCCTAGTTGGGTTAGTTCTTCAACTAATAAATTCTCAAGGCCGTTTGAGGTAACCGCTAGATATTGATTCATAGTGTTCTTTTATTGATAAAAATGAGCTCGATTATACCTGAATTTGTAACTAGAGCATCACACTAAACGCGTCTTTTCATTGAATCTTTCGACTAACTGGCTAGCAAATGCACAGTCTTGAAGCGATCGCTTACCCACATCCCCTTAGAACACAAGACCTATCGAACCAACTCCATTTCTGACCATTTGTTAACCAAAACAGCAATGTGAATTTATATTCACCTTTAAACTGGTATATACCAGGAGGGATTTATGGGTGAAATTTAGCTACAAAAGACCAAAAACAGGGAATAAAGATGGACCAACTACACTTCTAGCGATGAAAAAAAGCTGAAATTAAGGCGAAAAAATAGTCGTAAGTTCACTATTTAAATGGTTAAGCAGTGATGTATTTATCAGGATGAGGTTTTTTAGGCACAAAAAAATCGGCTATTGAGCCGATTTTGGGGAAGGTTTGACAGGTTTACGCGTTGCGATGTGTGTGAGAAATGATGGACTGAATAGAAGGCTAACCGACCATCGCAATGTGCGTTTGATGAAGAATAGCGTTCGCGTCTATCATTCTATCGTGCATGACCTTAATCGAGTCGCCAAAGCGTAACCCTTTTGAAGGTGTAAGCAGAAACTCTTCTAGGTCGACAAATGCACATAGGCTCGCGCACTCTCCCACTTCTAATACAATGAAATACCCTAAGCTATGTTCGTTATTCATTTGTACGATATCCCCTTCTTGAGGATATTCATGCCCAGCGCCCTGTGAGTCGAAGAACCAACTCTTAGGCTGTACAGGCTTATGGAAGCGTTTTGCTGCCACACAATAAAGCGCGAGTTCAGCTTGACGAGGCTCAGACAGTTCTAAGCCAGAAATTTGTTCTTTGAAGGTTTGGTATGAAGATGCGTCATCAACGGTGAATTCATTATCTCTAAACGCGCAGTCCACCAGCTTATTGCGGACCAGATTCGTTTTGAAAATCATATCCTCTCCGAGGTTTAGCATTAATGAACATTGCTGCTCATCGTAATACCAACTCCATGTATCGCTAGGTTTAAGCATCATTTCGTCTCACACTGTTGAACCATTCCATTAGGTAAAACGCAAAATTACCTTCAATTACAGTAATTTTACTGAGCAATAGGCAAAAAAAAAGAGGAAATCAATTCCTCTTTCTTATCGCTTTTCTCTACAACTCAGTAAGTTACAGTGTCTCTTTTAGTAAGACGATGCCAGATTGTCGCTTTTCAAGAATAAAAGCAATTTTAAGCTTATAGATTTTTAACGATGTCGCCAACTAGGCCTGGACCTTTGTAGATGAAACCAGAGTAAACTTGTACAAGCTTCGCGCCTGCCATCATTTTCTCTTTTGCAGCAACATACGAGTCAACACCACCTACTCCAATGATCGGCAGTTTGTCACCAAGCTCTTCGTGAAGTTTGCGAACTACTTCAGTGCTGCGAGATTGAACTGGACGTCCACTTAGGCCACCCGCTTCATCGCAATGTTTCATACCTTCAACGATTGAACGATCCAATGTTGTATTTGTTGCGATCACACCATCGATCTTATTTTTGATCAATGATTCACAAATTTGGCTAATTTCGTCGTCACTTAGATCCGGAGCAATCTTAAGAGCAAGAGGCACATATTTACCATGCTTCTCTTCCAGTTCAGATTGTTTGGTTTTAAGTTCAGACAACAGATCGTCTAGAGCTTCGCCGTATTGTAGAGAACGAAGTCCTGGAGTATTTGGTGAAGAGATGTTCACAGCAATGTAACCAGCGTATTGATATACCTTCTCCATACAGATCAAGTAATCTTCAGCGCCCTTTTCAATTGGTGTGTCTTTGTTCTTACCGATGTTAATACCTAAGATGCCATCGTAGTTCGACTTCTTAACATTCTCAACAAGGTTGTCGACGCCTAGGTTGTTAAAGCCCATGCGGTTGATGATACCTTCAGCTTCTACAAGACGGAATAAACGAGGTTTGTCGTTACCCGCTTGTGGACGTGGAGTCACTGTTCCTACTTCTACGAAACCAAAACCCATAGCGCCAAATGCATCAATACATTCGCCGTTTTTATCTAGGCCTGCCGCGAGGCCAACTGGGTTTTTAAAAGTAAGACCCATGCACTCTACAGGTCGATGAGGTAATTGTTGGCGATACAAAAGATCAATTGGTGTGCCTGTAAAGCGTTTGAAATTTTGAATTGCAAGATCATGTGCCTTTTCGGCATCAAGTTGGAAAAAGCCAGTTCTGGCTAGACGGTAAAGCATTGTGCCTCCGATAGAAAAAAGCCCCGTGTAAACGGGGCGATATTATTTACTTATTTACCCAACTATTCAATCTATTACTGTCTGTAAGGGTAAGATAATCGAGTTTGCTAACGAATGAGGTTCATTATTAAGCAAACGTTATCGTTTCTTCAGGTTATTAACCCATTTCTAATCTCAACCTTAGTACAGCCACCAACTCACTTAACAACAAACCACGTGTCCGTCGAGGTTGGTCCTTCAAAAATCGTTAGTTCTATTGATCCCACTTTACCGAAACGAAAAAGGCAGACCTTGTGGCCTGCCCTTATATTTTTCGTTTTATCTAGTGACTAGTCTTTCGACATGCAGTTTAGATTCAACAACATCAATTCACGTAACGCCACTGAGAACTTAGCAAACTCATGAACAGAACCCACTTTGAATTCGTTCAAGATGCTCTCCCAACGATGCAGAGAAACAGAGTTACTTTCCATCCAGTCATCAAGCGCTTTAATCACATCGATGTCTGAAGCACAGCCACAGTTAAGTACTTGGCCAGTTAGCTGACGTTGTTGCCAATCCAGATCTTCTCTGAATGCAGCACGTGCCAGCGCTTGCCAGTTGTTGTCTACAGCTTGGCCATTGATTTGCTTCAAGAACCAATGCAGTGACAAACGGTCGCCAAGGTTGAAGTAAAGCTTAGACGCTTGTTGGACTGTTTTACCTGTTTCACGAGCCACTGTGGATATATCCAGTGCTGAGTACAGGCTAGACAAACGAGCCACTGAATTAGCCAGCTCAGCATTTACACCTTGATCAATCCATAGTTGAGCCATTGCTTGATGCTCTTCTACTTCTGATGCGACTAGGTTTTCGTCCAGTTTTTCAGTAATCGCAGCCACATCACCTTGGTAAAGCTCAATCAATGCGTTCACTGACTGTTTACCCGTACGGTTTCTTAGCAACCAGCGTGCTAGGCGACGAAGCGTACGACGCACATGGTAAAGCAATTCGTATTGAGCTTCAGAACTTGAGATGTTGTCCAGTTCACGGATGCTCTTTAGTACCTTACCTAGACCGTAGATTTCACGTGATGCCGCGTAAGCATTCGCAATATCAACAATGTTCGCGCCCGTCTCTTCTTGCAAACGAGTCACAAAGTTACAGCCCATCTCGTTAACCATTTGGTTAGCAAGCGCAGTTGCAATGATCTCGGCACGTAGTGGATGGTTATCCATGTGCTGGGAGTAGTTACGGCGTAACTCCGTTGGGAAGTATTGCATCAGTTGTTGAGCATGGAACTCATCATTCGCAATATCATCACTTACAAGATCTTCTTTTAGAACCATTTTACCGTAAGCGATCAATACTGATAGCTCAGGTCTTGTTAGTGCTTGGCCTTGCTTCTCACGCTCTAACAGCGTTTCGTCATCTGGGATGTATTCCAAACCACGGTCTAAATACCCTGCTTTTTCCATTGTGTGGATGAAGCGGATTTGCTCTTTCACTAAGCCAACACCTTGATGCTCAGTCACAGAGATGGACTCAGCTTGGCAGTACGCATCATCTAGTACGATTTCACCAACTTCATCTTCCATTGACTCAAGCACTTGGTTACGTTGCTTAACGGTTAGATCACCATTAGACACTAAGCCATTCAAGAAGATCTTAATGTTAACTTCGTTATCCGAGCAATCTACACCACCAACGTTATCAACAAAGTCAGTATTCACTCGACCGCCCGTTAGAGCGTATTCAATACGACCCAATTGAGTCATACCCAAGTTACCGCCTTCACCAACAACCTTAGCTTTTAGGTCACGGCCATCAATACGTAGCACGTCATTTGCACGGTCACCCACATCAGTATGAGTCTCGCTAGAAGACTTAACGTAAGTACCAATACCGCCATTCCAAAGTAGATCAACCTGCATAGACAAGATCGCTTTGATCAAGTCGTTTGGTGCCATAGAAGCTTTCTTGGTACCCAGCATTTTCTGAATTTCAGGTGTTAGGGAAATAGACTTCGCTCGACGAGAGAAGATGCCACCACCTTGAGAAATCAGGTCTTTATTGTAATCTTCCCAGCTTGAACGAGGCAGATTAAACAGACGGTCACGCTCTACCCAGCTTGATGCCGACTCTGGATTCGGGTCAATGAAGATATGCATGTGGTTAAACGCAGCTTGTAAGCGAATATGCTTAGATAGCAGCATACCGTTACCAAATACGTCGCCCGCCATATCACCTACACCAATTGCAGTGAAGTCTGTGCTTTGACAGTTGATGCCCATTTCACGGAAGTGACGTTTAACAGATTCCCAACCACCTTTCGCCGTGATACCCATAGCTTTATGGTCGTAACCGTTAGAACCACCAGAGGCAAACGCGTCACCTAACCAGAAGTTGTACTCTTCAGCTACCGAGTTCGCTAGATCTGAGAATGTCGCGGTACCTTTATCGGCAGCTACAACCAAGTACGGGTCATCTTCATCGTGACGAACAACACTCTTAGGTGGGATAACCTCACCTTCAATGATGTTGTCTGATACGTCTAGTAAGGCACGGATGAAGCGCTTGTAACAACGTTGACCTTCAGCAAAGATCTCATCTCGGCCAGACATAGTGTGTTGACGCTTACAAACAAAACCACCTTTAGCACCAACCGGAACGATAACCGTGTTCTTAACTTGTTGCGCTTTAACTAGACCTAGAATCTCAGTACGGAAGTCCTCTTGACGGTCTGACCAACGTAAACCACCACGTGCTACTTTACCGCCACGTAGATGAACACCCTCAATATCTGGTGCGTAAACGAAGATTTCAAACGCAGGAACCGGCGCAGGGATATCTGGAATCTCGCTTGGTCTCATTTTCAGAGCCAACCAAGGTTTAGACTGCTTGTTCTCATCTACTTGGTAGTAGTTAGTACGAAGCGTTGCAGTGATCATTTCCATGTAGCGACGAATGATACGATCATCATCCAAGCTCTCTACATGATCCAACTGTTCAGTGATCTTCTTAATAAGATCTTGTTGGCCTTTCACGCTGCCCTTCAGTTTAGGATCGAAACGCTTGCCGAATAAGCTCACTAGCCCTTTTGCTAACTCTGGGTAATGAGACAATGTGTCTTCAATGTATTGTTGGCTGAATGGGAAACCCACTTGACGCATGTAACGAGCATAAGCACGTAAAATTGAGATTTCACGGCCAGAAAGACCAGCGCCAAGTACCAAACGGTTGAAACCATCGCTGTCTAACTCACCCGCCCAAATTGCTGCGAACGCTTGTTGGAAAAGATCGCGCGCTTCGCGAAGATCGATAGTCTTATCGCTCTTGTGCAACATCGAGAAATCAAGGATCCAATATGTCACACCATTAGTTTTACGCACTTCATAAGGTGATTCACCAATAACGCGTAGGCCAAAGTTTTCAAGCATTGGCATAACATCAGAAAGGTGAATTGGCTCATCGCTGTGGTAGAACAACTTCAAACGAACTGCTTTTGAATCTGCCGCCTCTTCTTGAGGACGGTAGAAAAGCATACCCAATTTGTTGTCTTCACTTAGTGCTTCTAAACGTTCAATATCCGCAACTGCAGAACCTGGCATCATGTCTTCTTTGTACGAACGTGGGAATGCACGCATGTACTCTTTCGACAATGGAAGACCTTTGCTCTCACCGAAGTTTGCAATGATTGATTCAGACAGACGGTCATCCCACGTAGACGATACTTCCATTAAATTTTGCTCAATTGTTTTCACGTCCACATCCATGTTGTTGTTATCAACACGAACAATATAGTGCGTTCTTGCTAGCGGGCTTTCAGAGAAGTACGTTGTAAATTCAACCTCTTCTTCACAACCAAAGTACTGTTTCAAGATGCGCTGTGTTTGGCGACGAAGCTCAGTGTTGTAACGATCTTTTGTTACGTAAACCATGCAGCTAAAGAAACGACCAAACGGGTCTTTGCGAACAAACAATCGCAGAAGATCGCGATCTTGCATTTGTACTACGCCCGTACCGACTTCTAGTAGCTCTTCTTCTCGAGCTTGCAGCAGTTCATCACGTGGGTAGTTTTCAAGAATGTTGTGCAGCGCTTTGTAAGAGTATGAACCTTCACGGTAACCACTCGCATCCAAAATACGTTCTACTTTCTCGCGAACAAGAGGAATCGTTTCAACGGTTTGGTTATAAACGGCAGATGTGTAAAGGCCAGTAAAGCGGTGCTCACCAATGACCTTACCGTTCTTATCGAACTTCTTAATACCAATGTAATCGTTGTAAGCTGGGCGGTGAATGCGTGAAGCCGTGTTGCCCTTGGTTACGATAAGTACATAAGGCTTTTTCGCTTCAAGGCGTGCCGAATCAGAAAACTCAGATAACTTAACGTTACGTACACGATCTGAGTTCGCAAACAAACCAAGACCTTGCTCCTTGGTCGGTTGCAGTTCAGTGTCGCCGTTAACTGAAACTAGGTCATATTCCTTATAACCCATGAATGTAAAGTTGTGTTCACCTAACCAACGAAGAAACGCCAACGTTTCATCAAAACGTTGGCCATCTACAGGAATGCTCTCTTTCTGCTTTTCTACTTGATTGGTTACTTCTTCAAGTCGTTCTACCATCTTCAACCAATCGTTCACAACTAAGCTAGTATCGGTAAAGATATCCAGTAGCTCCGTTTTAAGCGCTGTCATTTCAGCTTTACTGCTAAGACGGTCAACCTCAATATGGAAAAGCGATTGGAATGCACCTTCGTTATTGCTTACACCGACAACACTGCCCTTATCTGAGCGAGAGATTTGTGTTGGGTTATGAAGCATAAGGTGAGAAGAAAGGTCTAGGCGAGTCAATGCCATTTTTACGGAATCAACAAGGAATGGGCTGTCTGGAACGACTATCTCAACGATAGTATGAGTAGACTGCCAACCTTGACGACTTACCGTCGGGTTGAAAACGCGTACAGAGATTTCGTCGGCTTTCTTTTCATTGATGTGATGCCATAAGCTAACTACAGCACCATATAAATCGGATTCGTTTCTCTGAGTTAGATCGTCGTGAGAAACGTTACTAAACAAGTGTTGAGCAAGTTGAGTTACGAGAGGTCGATGAGCAAGGTCAAGTTTGTCTTGAATCAGCTTGTAAACTTTTTCAAGTAAAACTGGAACCACAGTTTCACGTGCGGTCATAGTCACACTCCACAATTAGAATTATATTTTATTATTAGGGGGATCACTTAAGCTAGTGTTTGAAACGTGCCGCTGAGCGCTTTTCTACTAACGAGTTAAGCAAAGGTAATGCATTCATTTATTGTAAAAGCATTATTGAAAAATAGTTAATTGTTTTGGAGGTGGTAAGAGGTGAAATGTTTGATTATGTGATTAAGATTCCTTTTAACTCACTAGGCACGCCAAGGTTTACAGAGCTTCCAACTTAATAAACTTATTTTTTTGGTCAGTTGTCAGCCTAAACTGCCCTCTAACCCCTATTTGTGTAAGAAATGGTCTGAATCGAGTTGCAGGTAACTGTAAACGTAAACCTGTTGTTGTTATCACTTGAACTTTACTCGCCGCACCAGAATAGCTGGCTAAAAACTGCTGATATGAGATGTTAAGTTGGAAAATATAGCGATTCATACGATACCTGTATAAATATACAGTGCCAGTATTTTTTGGCACTTGACGATGTCTGACTGTGAAACCTAGCTTGAAACTGAACTTGAAACTGAACTTGAAACTGCTCTAGCTTATCGAAAATTCGATGAACCAGAAACAAAAAATCAGTGGCAGATATTCTCTACCACTGACGACTTTTCTTGATCAGTAAACAGATTTAAGTAAACCGTTACTTGAGAACGTTTAACTTAAGCTTCTAGTGCCTTCGTTACTTTCTCAAATAAGTCTTTAGCTAGGTTGTCCATCCCCTTTAAAGTCTCAAGTTCTTTCTTGATCAGAACTTGGCGTTCATCATCGTACTTACGGAATTTAAGAAGCGGGTCAATCAGACGTGAAGCAACTTGCGGGTTACTGCTGTTAAGCTCACGCAAGATCTCGCCAGCAAACTCATAGCCCTGACCTGACTTGTCATGGAACTGTACCGGGTTCATGTTTAAGAATGAACCAACCAAGTTACGAATTCGATTCGGGTTCTTCAAACTAAACGCTTGATGTGACATCGATGCTTTGATCACTTCAAGAGCATTGGAACTTGGGTTTGTACCTTGTAGAGCAAACCACTTATCCATAACCAGACCATCGTGTTTCCACTTGTCGCTGTAATCCGCCATCAAGGTTTCACGACATGGTAGTTGCGCACTGTTTGCCGCACCCATTGCTGCCATTGTATCGGTCATGTTGTTTGCTTGTTGGTACATTGCAACAACCAAATCGTTACCCTGTTCTGTGTGCGCTAAGTAACTTAGGCAAACTTTACGTAAAGTGCGCTTACCAATCGAATCGTGATCGATTGTGTATTCAGTGAGAGCATTGCTGTGATAAACCGCAGCTAACTCGTCTTTAAGTTCAGCGGCTAATGTTACTTTCATTGAGTTAAGAACAGATGCAACCGCATCAATATCAACACGCTCGTACCAACCTGATACTTCATTATGGCTTGGCAGTGAAAGCATTTCTGCGATAAACGCAGGCTCTAGTGAATCACTCAGCAGTACGCCACGGAATGCATCAACAACAGAATCAGAAAGCTCAAATGCTTGACCCTGTTGAACCTTCTCAACGTTGCTGCGAATATACTTAGCCAATAGCATTTGACCAGCATCCCAACGAGAGAACTCATTGCGCGCATTCACCATCAAGAAGATAAGCTCTTCATCTGAATAGTCGTACTCCAATTTCACTGGCGCAGAGAATTCACGAAGTAGTGATGGGATTGGTTGTTCAGAAACGTTTTCAAACACGAAGGTTTGTTCCGATTCTTTGACATCTAATACGTTATTAACTGGCTTTCCGTTACATTGTAACTCAACAACATCACCTGAAGCCGTGTACAGCTCGATATCCAGAGGGATATGCAAAGCCTGCTTTTCAGTTTGCTCATGCGTTGGTGCCGTTACTTGGCGAGTTGTTAACGTGTATTGTTTGTTTTCTGCATCGTAATGACTTTCAACAGACAGCGTCGGCGTACCAGACTGGCTGTACCATAAGCGGAACTGAGATAGGTCAACGCCAGATGCATCTTCCATTGCCGCGACGAAGTCTTCACATGTTGCAGCCGTGCCATCATGACGTTCAAAGTAAAGCTTCATGCCTTTTTGGAAACCGTCTTCACCCAACAATGTGTGGATCATTCGGATCACTTCGCTGCCCTTTTCGTAAACAGTCAATGTGTAGAAGTTATTCATTTCTATCACTTTTTCAGGACGAATTGGGTGTGACATTGGGCTTGCGTCTTCAGCGAATTGTGGCCCGCGAATCATACGAACGTTGCTGATTCGGTTTACTGCGCGAGAGCCAAGATCAGACGAGAACTCCTGATCGCGGAATACGGTTAAGCCTTCTTTCAGACTTAACTGGAACCAATCGCGACAAGTCACTCGGTTACCAGTCCAGTTGTGGAAGTATTCATGGCCGATTACTGCTTCAATACCAAGGTAATCTGTATCCGTTGCAGTTTGGTCGTTTGCTAGAACAAACTTAGAGTTAAATACGTTCAGGCCTTTGTTTTCCATCGCACCCATGTTGAAGAAATCAACGGCTACGATCATGTATATGTCTAAGTCGTATTCAAGATTGAAACGCTCTTCGTCCCACTTCATTGAGTTAATCAAAGAAACCATCGCGTGGTTTGCACGGTCTAGATTGCCTTTATCAACAAAGATTTCTAGGTCAACTTTGCGACCCGATTGTGTAGTGTATGCGTCACGAAGTACGTCAAAGTCACCTGCAACTAAAGCAAATAGGTATGCCGGCTTTGGATGTGGGTCTTGCCACTTCACCCAATGACGACCGTTTTCAGCTTCGCCTTCATCTACACGGTTACCATTGCTTAATAAGAATGGGTTTTCTGCTTTGTCTGCGATTACTGTGGTGGTGAATTTCGCCAACACATCTGGGCGATCCATGTAATAAGTAATACGACGGAAACCTTCGGCTTCACACTGAGTACAGAACGCACCACCCGACTTATACAAGCCTTCAAGTGCACTATTCCCTTCAGGATTCACTTCAGTAACGATGGTTAGAGTGAATTCTTTTGGAAGGTCATTCAGCGTCAGTTGAGTTTCAGACTGCTCGTACTGAGTCCATTCGTTGCCTTCAACCAAAACAGAAACCAACTTCAAGCCTTCACCATCAAGTACTAATGTCGCGTTGTCTTTCTCCTGCTTAACACTAGAAACAGCCGTAACAATGGATGCTGAATCGTATAAATCGAAAGTAAGATCGATATCAGAAATAGTGTGAGATGGTGATTGATAATCTTTACGATACTTGGCTTGAGGTGTATGTGCCATGACGGGTTCCTTTTGATCGTTATACGTAATTATTTGTTAACTGTATATATCTAAAGGTTGAACGCCAAGAACACAAGAGGAATATTAAAAAAAGGAGGCATTGTAGGAAAATGCCTCCATGTTTTGCTATTTTATCAATCAAATCAGAAAGGAACGGCTAAGAAATGAACTGTGTACCATATTTTCAACGAGCCGATGTTATAGCTAAAACTCGTACTTAACGTATGCGATTAAGCACTGCTAACATGTCTCCCTCTTCACCTTGCAGCGTCAAGACATCACTGTTCAGTGTATATCGAGTACCGTGTTCACCGTTCTCATAAAGTAACACTAGCTGGTCGCCTTCGGTGTAATACACACCGCGACGAATGACTTCACCGCCTTCTTCATCTGACACTCGGAACATGAAGATAAAATCAGGTTGAAGCACTAAATCCATTTTTTGAATGTTACTCGCACGCAAATCGCTTCCAGACAGTTCGGCGCTTGACCAAATTCCAGCCAGGGCGTTGGGCAAGGCTTTGGTGAACATAACACCATTAAGATTCAGCATATTATGGTTGCTGCTGTACGCGTAAACCTGGGGCTCAGAAGTATTCAAACCCAAAATAATCGTATCTTCATTGGCGTTATACAAACCTTCCCAATGATCAACACTGTAGTCTTTCTTTTGGATATCGATAGTGAATGAGTAATTTGAATCGAGAGTGAGTTTGATTGCTCTAAAATTTTCAGTACCTTGCTCAGGATCTGGATTCATCAAATACCAATCGCCAAGCAACAGAGGAAGGTCAAAGTGAGATAGATTACTATCACTTTTGGATTGTTGACTGTTCGAAGCAACCTCGCTCCCAAAAGCAACAAAACTTAAACAAGATAAAATTAGTAGAATCCATTTCATACGCGCCCCCTCGTTTTCTTTAAGCTTAGGCTCGTAATGATTAGAAAGCGAAAAAATATGATCCAAGTCACTAAATTTTAAGTACGAAGTAACTTAAATGTCATTATTCAACGAAAAACAGAGCTAAATACCCCTTAATATTGCGTGTTCTTTACGACGATCTCAACGGTTACAATCAGATATTCCTGTCAAATCATAGACACAAAAAAAGCGAGCCTAGGCTCGCTTTTTAAAATAGTACGTCTATAAACAATCACCTTTTAACAGGCATTCTGTTTATTTTTTGATCATATCCAGCATGATAGCAACTGATTCATCAAGATAAGCATCCGGGGCTTCGTAGTCTTTTGGAATATCATCCAACGTTTTAAATGCCTCTAATTTAGCGGCTTTTTGACGTTGGTTAATACGCTCTAGACGAAGCACATCCGCATCATCACTCTCTTGTTGACGAACCTTTTCATTGAGAGAAAGGTCGTTGTCGTCTTTATCTGCCTTATATTTTTCAATATCTTGCGCGATAAAGCCAAATTCCATGTCTGTTGCGATACGAGCTTGGTGTTTAGCCGTCAACGCTGCGATCTGCTCATTGTTACGCTGTAACACTGAGTACTTCGCTTTGTCGATACTGTCCCAAGGAAGAGCATTGTCTTCAACACTTTCACCAGTATCGGCAGGATCTATTGGCGTTGGGTAAGCAATATCAGGCACTACGCCCTTGTTTTGCGTACTACCACCATTGATTCGGTAGAATTTCTGGATTGTGTATTGAACGTAACCCAACTCTTTATCGAACAAATCATAAATATGATTCAAAGAGCGATGCTGTTGCACCGTACCTTTACCGAAAGAGTTTTCACCCAAGATAATTGCACGACCGTAATCTTGCATCGCTGCTGCAAAGATTTCAGATGCTGAAGCACTATAGCGATTCACCAATACCGTTAACGGACCTTGGTAACTGATTTGGCCATCGGTATCACTGTTCACTTTAACACGACCGTAGCTATCACGAACCTGAACAACAGGTCCCTCTTTGATAAACAAACCAGAGAGTTCGGTTGCTTCAGTCAGTGCACCACCACCGTTGTTTCGAAGGTCAACAATAATACCTTCAACACCTTGCTCTTTAAGCTCGGTGATCAGTTTATCGGTATCTTTAGAAAGGCCAACATAGAAACTTGGTACTTCTAGTACACCAACCTTCTTGCCATCTTTCTCGATAACTTCTGACTTTACAGCGCGGTCTTCTAAACGAATCTTATCGCGTACAATTGTGACAACGTGACTTTTTGCATCTTTACCGTCTGGCAAGATCTGTAGCTTAACTTTAGTCCCTTTCGGTCCTTTAATTAATTGCACTACATCGTCTAAACGCCAGCCGATAACATCAACAATCTCTTCACCATCTTGACCAACTCCAACAATACGGTCGCCATCGCTCAATTGTTTACTATTTGACGCAGGGCCACCAGCAACTAAAGATCGAATAACGGTGTAGTCGTCTGTCATCTGAAGTACAGCACCAATACCTTCTAGAGATAGATTCATCTCGGATTGGAATTGCTCTGCATTTCTTGGAGAAAGGTAACTGGTGTGCGGATCAACTTCTCGCGCGAATGCGTTCATGTAGATTTGGAAAGCATCTTCGTTGTGCGATTGCGTAATACGCTTCATCGCATTGTTGTAACGCTTTTCCAAAACTTCTTGAATCTCTGGCCACTCTTTACCAGTAAGTTTTAGATTCAACGCATCGTATTTAACGCGTTTTCTCCAAAGCTCATTCACTTCAGCGATATCTTTTGGCCATTCCGCTTCGCTACGATTTAGCTCAATACTTTCATCGGTATCAAACTTAATCTCTGTATCTAGCAAAGACAATGCATATTGAAAACGTTCAAAACGCTTCTGCATAGACAAATTATAAACATCGAATGCAATCTGGTTATTACCCGCTTTCAGTTGATCATCAATTTGTGTAGATGACGCAACGAAAGAGTCAATATCAGCTTGAGTGAAGATATTACGATTATAATCCAGCATCTCTAAGTAACGATTAAAGATAGCTTGAGAGAAATCATCGTTGAGATTGAAGTGTTTATAGTGAGAACGAGTAAATCGAGAAGTAACACGTTTACTAGCAGTTTCGTGTTGGACCTCAGGAGCGAGTAGAGGTAAATCGTCCTGATCTAATTTGGCTTCGAGAGCCTGAGCTGAAGCTGCTAGCCAAAAGCTAGCAGCAATCAGTGTCAATTTTGAACGGCATTTCATGCGTAGGAGTATCTCCTTTAAGCGCGCAAGTGCTCCGCTTTAACAACCATTTGTAGGCCGTTTGCTAACTGAACACGCACATCTTCCTTATTGATTTCAACAATGGTCGCAGCCATGTTTCCTTTACCCATGTTCACATTTACTTCTTTGCCAGCGATGAATTCGTCAGCGTTCAAAGCGCGTGTTTCTACAGGCTTTTCTACTTTTGGTGCTTTAGGCGCTTGACGACGAGGCTGTTGAGCTTTCTTCGCCTTAGGTTTCGCTTTGCCTTCTTCACGAGCTTTTTGTGCTTGTTCTTTACGACGAGCCTGAACTTTCGCTTTGCTTTCTGCAAGTGTAGCTTTAGCGTGTTCAACGTGCTCTTCTTCTAGAGTGCCACACGCGTTGCCGTCTAAGTCAACACGTTCTGCGCCAGCTTTTACGCCGTGCAGGTAACGCCATGATGATGTGTACTGTCTTAACGCTGCACGAAGCTGAGTCTTACTTACTTTTTCATCTTCATTAAGACGTTCAGCAAGATCTTGAAAAATACCAATTTTAAGTGGCTTCGCTTCACCTTCTAGAGTAAAGCATTTAGGGAAACATTCAGCAATATATGCGATAACTTCTTTGCTGTTTTTTAACTTTTCAGTGTTTTCCATGTGGGTTCCTGGTTTTTGCGGTTTTCCGCGAGCATTAAGAAAATATTTTTACGTATTATAGAGAGATGCTTGGGAAAAACCACAGTAAGAGAATAATTTATGCCTTGTTCGCGTGCGAATTAAGCAGCTTTTCCACTTCTGCCATGAAAAATGTCAATCCGTCCTCGTCAATTTGAGAAAAACGGCCAACATTTGGGCTATCGATATCAAGAACACCCGCTATTTTTCCACCAATAGAGAACGGAATTACGATTTCAGAGTTACTTGCAGCGTCACAAGCGATATGACCTTCGAACTCATGAACATCATGAATACGCTGAACGGTATTCGTCGCAACCGCAGTTCCACACACTCCACGCCCTACCGGAATTCGCACACAAGCAGGTTGACCTTGGAAAGGACCCAGTACAAGTTCGTCTTTTTCCTTAGCTTGATCCTGCTTCATTAAATAGAAACCCGCCCAATTCAAGTCATCCAATTCCATGAATAATAATGAACTGATGTTAGCAAGATTAGCAGTTAGATCGATTTCTGATTCAATTAATGCAACGGCTTGTTTGGTTAAGCGTTGGTAATGTTCTATTTTCATATTAACTTCCAATTAAATTGAGACTTCCATTATCAAGAGAACGCAGTAGAATGCGACCATCAAACTAAATAGGACTTATTCTCATTACAATGAACGATTCAGAAGACACTATTAGCCGTTCTTGGTTAATAACTCAAGTAAAAAAACACAAGTCCAAATTACTGTTTGCTAACATTATTGCCATACTTGCAACTCTCATCAGTGTCCCTATCCCGTTGCTCATGCCATTAATGGTTGATGAAGTATTACTTGATAAGCCGGCTTCTGGCTTAGATATGATGAACCACCTACTTCCAACATCGTTGCAGACACCCACTGGCTATATTGCACTGACTTTACTGTTAGTCATTATCATGCGTACCGTTAGCCAAGCGTTGAACATTCTACAAGGGCGTCAATTCACGCTCGTCTCCAAAACAATTACCTATCAAATGCGTAGCAAGATGATAGATAAACTTGGCCGTATTAGTATTCGACAATACGAGACCAAAGGCAGCGGCGGCATTAATGCTCACCTAATAACAGACATAGAGACAATCGATAAGTTCATTGGCTCAACGCTCTCTAAGTTCCTCATCAGCTTCTTAACTGTGTTCGGCACCGCGATCGTGTTGTTATGGTTAGAATGGCGTTTAGGGTTGTTCATTCTACTGGTCAATCCTGTTGTTATTTATTTCTCTCGTAAACTAGGCAGCAAGGTTAAGCACCTTAAAAAGTACGAGAACCAATCTTTCGAACGTTTTCAGAATCGCTTGGTGGAAACCTTAGATGGTATTTATCAGCTGCGTGCAGCGAATAAAGAACGCATTTTTCTCGATGAGCTTAAGATTCAAGCAAACCAAGTAAGAATCGATGCCGACAAATACGCTTGGCAATCTGAAGCTGCTGGCCGCGTTTCGTTTCTCCTCTTCTTGTTAGGTTTCGAGCTTTTCCGCGCTGTCGCTATGCTAATGGTTCTATTCAGTGACTTAACCATTGGTCAGATTTTTGCGGTATTTGGTTACTTATGGTTCATGTTGGGCCCGGTTCAAGAGCTGCTAGGGATTCAATTCTCTTGGTATAGTGCAAAAGCGGCACTGCAACGCATCAACGATCTACTTCAATTAGAAGAAGAGAAGCGCCCGATTAGCAAAGTAAACCCGTTTTATGAAGATCAAGAAGTGACAGTCGACATCGAAGACGTTACATTCTCTTACACATTAGAAAACACTGTTTTAAATAGGCTATCACTACACATCCCTGCAGGTAAGAAAGTCGCTTTGGTGGGTGCGAGTGGTGGTGGTAAATCTACCTTAATCCAGTTGCTAATTGGGGTTTACCAAGCGGACTCAGGTTGCATTCGCTATAACGGTGAAACAACCGACGACATCAGCTTTGATGTAATACGTAATCAAATTGCCGTTGTTTTACAACAACCTATACTCTTTAACGATACATTGAGGCATAATCTGACCCTTGGTGCTGAATACGATGAAATGTCGTTGTGGCGTGCGCTTGAAGTCTCTCAAATGCAAGATGTCATCAAGCAACTCAGCAATGGCTTAGATACACAGATTGGTAGGAATGGAGTCCGACTGTCTGGCGGTCAACGACAACGCTTAGCAATAGCTCGTATGGTGCTGAGCAATCCTAAGTTTGTTATTCTTGATGAAGCGACATCTGCACTCGATACAGCAACAGAGTCAGCACTGCATAAAGCGTTGAGCGAGTTTTTGAAAGATCGCACAACTTTGATAGTGGCTCATCGATTATCAGCGGTGAAACAAGCCGATCTAATCTATGTTTTAGAAGATGGGCAAGTCACACAAACGGGAACACATGGTGAATTGGTTGAACAACAAGGACTTTATCAAACACTCTACGGCAGTGTGCAATCGCACGCCTGATGTTTGTAGTCCTAAGCATTTAAGTCGGGCATCGAGCCTAACTGACGTTTCAACTTGGGAGGTCGCGTGACCTCCCCATTCCCCACCAACCCTTTATCAACTCAGCATCAATGCGATAGTAGCTCAGTGCGCCTTTGTCAGGGCTGCGAACTCCCCGTTGATAAAATGGACATCCCTTTAGGGAAATCCGCTTACTGCCCAAGGTGTGGCACTCAGCTTTATAGAGGCGGCACCCCTAGCCTGTCTGGAAACCTAGCAATCGCTGTCACTTGTTTATTGCTATTTATCCCATCGCACTTTTTCGAATTCATCAGTATTCGCTTGATTGGTGTCATGATACCCGCGACTTTACCATCCGGCGTCTTTACCTTAATGGGCGAAGGTTTCCCTTTGCTTGGTTTGCTGATTCTGTTCTGCAGTTCGATCGCTCCGTTGCTTGTATGTAGCTCGGTGCTCATCACCCATGTATCACTGCGTTTTAAGATCTTCACACCCTTTCGCTATGCATTAGCCATTATTCAGACCCTCAAACATTGGATGATGTTGGATGTGTTTCTGGTAAGTTTGGCGGTCTCATGTTTCAAACTGCAAGATTACTCAGATATTTTTGTAGGCCCAGGATTGGTTGGCTTGATTCTTCTGCAACTTTTCAGCGTATTGTTGGTAAGCCGTATCAGTGTGCGTCGCTACTGGGAAGCTTGGGCAAAAGAATCTGACTACTCTTTTGCTGAAAGTAAGAACATACACTGTCACAACTGCCACCTATCTCAACCGGATGGACATACTTGCGTGCGTTGTCACCATGACTTATACCACCGCAAGCCCTACTCTATACAGAAGACATGGGCTCTGCTGTTTGCCGCATCAGTGGCTATTGTGCCAGCCAACGTTATTCCGATTTCTATCCTTATAACAAACGGACAAAGGCTAGAAGACACCATAATTTCTGGTGTCGCGTCGCTGATAAATAGCGATATGTACGGCATTGCAGCGATCATTTTTATTGCCAGTATCGTCGTGCCCGTCGCGAA
Organism: Vibrio sp. 10N.286.55.E10; assembly: GCF_002872555.1. Taxonomy (NCBI): domain Bacteria; kingdom Pseudomonadati; phylum Pseudomonadota; class Gammaproteobacteria; order Vibrionales; family Vibrionaceae; genus Vibrio; species Vibrio sp. 10N.286.55.E10. The sequence continues at coordinate 25,067 of NZ_MCSD01000015.1, read as the reverse complement.
AATACTCGGCCTCGCGTACATCTTAATCTGTATCAAGATGAAGCGCGCCGTTTACCACAGACAACGCATGACCATCTATTTCATTGTGAAATGGGTGGGGAAATGGTCGGTGATGGACCTGTTCGTTATTTCGATCATGATGACCTTGGTCGACCGTGGACAGATTTTAAACTTTACACCAGGTTATGGTGCAGTCGCTTTTGGCGTCGTAGTTGTTCTCACGATGCTGGCAGCGGAAAGCTTAGATCCTAGGCTAATTTGGGATAACTATACCTCTAAAGATGAGTCAGTGAATGAACAACGATAACCAATCACAAACGTCATATTCACCAGAAGTAAGGAAAAACAAAGGCATCTCACCTTTGTGGATTCTACCGATATTAACCGTTGCATTAGCCGGTTGGTTGGTCATGAAATCGATACACGATGCTGGGCAACGTGTGCAGATATACTTCTCAGATGCCGCAGGTTTAGTCGCAGGTCGAACAACGATTCGTTACCAAGGCTTAGAGGTGGGTATGGTGCGTGACATCACCTTGTCCAAAGATTTATCGAGCATCTACGTTGATGCTGACATCTACCCAGAAGCTAAGAAGCTTCTCTCAAAAGGCACTCGTTTTTGGCTTGTGAAGCCAACGGCAAGTTTGTCGGGTATCTCAGGGTTAGACGCTCTTGTTTCAGGTAACTATATTGCTATACACCCGAGCGAAACCAAAGAAGACCCAGAAACCGTTTTCCAAGCCTTAGAATCATCCCCTTCCGACTTACTGGCTTCTGAAGGTTTGAATATTTCACTGACGACCAAAGATCTAGGCGGTGTGTCTGTTGGTTCTCAAATCGTTTACCGCAAAATTCCAATTGGTGAGGTTTACAACTACCAACTAAACGACAACGCTAAATCCGTTACGATTCAAGCATCGATTAAAGACGAATACAGCCATATCATCACCGACCAAAGCCGCTTTTGGAATGTCAGTGGTTTGGGTGCAAGTATTGGTTTTTCTGGTGTTGATGTTCGCTTAGAAAGCCTAAGTGCATTGCTTGGCGGTTCAATTGCGGTCGACTCTCCGGGAGAAGGCCAACCGGTTGAGATGAATACCAAGTTCAAGCTCTACCCAGATTTGAAAACAGCGGGTCGTGGTATCTCTATCAAGATCGCCGTTCCCGATGATAACAAGATCAGTGCAACGGGTGCTCCGATCATGTATCGCGGCATCGAAATCGGTCAAATTACCGATTTATCGTTAAGCGAAGGTCGCGAAAACGTCGTTGCATCTGCCGCTATCCAACCGGCATTCAGTGACTTTTTGAATAGCGGCAGTAAATTCGTTCTAGAAGAAGCAGAACTGTCGCTTACAGGCATGAAAAATATTGCCAACTTAGTGACAGGTAACTTTTTAACCTTGGTACCGGGTGAAGGTGAAAAAGCACGTCGATTTACTGCGATCCGTAAAAACGAGTTCAGTCAGGAACAAGAAAAGTCGGTCGCGATTCGCTTAACCTCAAACAATTCATTCGGGCTGGATGTCGGTACACAGCTTCTTTACAAAGGTATTGCTGTTGGCTCTATCATCCATGTGGGATTGGTTGATGGTGTTGGGACGGGCTCTGATAAGCACGAAGTGTTCATGGATGCACTTATCGATAATGAATACGCGCACCTTATCAAAAGCCACAACCGTTTCTTTGTGACAGGCAGTGCGACGGCAGAGCTAACCGAGTCAGGCTTGAGTGTTACGGTCCCACCGGCGAAGCAGCTTCTTACTGGCTCAATTAGCTTTGTGAGTGAAGGAAAATCTGAGGCTAGAACGAATTACCAGCTTTTCCAAAGTAAATCGTTAGCAGAAATCGCCAAGTTTAATCAGTCTGGTTCAAAGACGCTTTCGTTGTTTGCGAGTGAACTGCCATCAATTTCTAAAGGCAGCCCACTACTCTACCGCAACCTACAAGTGGGTAGTATTTCTGATTTTCAGCTTGCAGACGGTGGCGTAAGAATTAAGGTCACGATCGAAAATCGTTACACGCACTTACTCAATAAACATACCGTTTTCTGGAACCGTTCAGGCGTTGAGGTTGATGCGTCGCTATCGGGTATAAGTATTAAAGCTGCACCGGTTAAAACCCTTATCCAAGGCGGTATTGCTTTTGACTCTCTGCCGGGAATCGACAACAAACTCGGCGATGTGTGGAAGCTTTATAAAGATTCGAAATCCGCTCGAAAATTTGGCCGCGCGATTACCATCACCTCTTCCGGCGATCAAGAAGTCAGCAAGGGCATGGCGATCAAATATCAAGGTGTCACTGTTGGTGAGGTTACTTTGGTGATTCCGAACTTCAACAAGGGCGGTATTGAAATTACTGCGCGTATTTTACCAGAGTACGTCGACAAGATTGCCGTGGCGAACAGTCACTTCTGGTTAGCTGAACCTGAGATTGGCCTTAACGGCATCAAAAACGTCTCTGCGCTGCTCTCTAAGCACATAAATGTAGATCCTGGCAAAGGCGAAAGAAACACGAAATTTAAGCTCAGCAAAGGACCAGTGCAGCCTGAAGGTAAGATATTCCAGCTACAAAGCGAAACGCGAGGCTCGGTATCTGAAGGCACACCTATCCTATTCCGTGAGCTAGAAATCGGCAGTGTTATCGATGTTCAGCTAGGCGAGTTTGCTGACCGTATCATCTCTACAATTCAAATCGAGCCAGACTATGCCTACCTAATCCGCGCAAACACTGTGTTCTGGAACGTATCGGGCGTCGATGTCTCTATCGGTCTGTCAGGCGCAAACATCAAAGCTGGAACGGTAGACAGTTTATTACGAGGTGGTATTACATTCTCAACGCCACCGACGAATGAACTTCAACCAGTGGCAAGCGAAGATCAGTCTTTCTACCTCTATCCTAAAGCCGAAGATGAGTGGAAGTCATGGAGAACTGCGATTCCTCGCCCATAGTGAATCCCCTGACATTCCAGGAAGATTAATTCTTCATCAAAATGCAGCCATTAGGCTGCATTTTTGTTGTTTGCTGTAAATATGGTTTAGGGCGGCCTCATTTTGCTTTAAACTCCACGTATTAATGCAATAAATCGAGATACTCTTTTGCACGCTAACGTATATATTCCTGAAGAATTCCTAACGCACATCGAAGCAATCATGCCTAGTCATCTAGATATGGCTTCTTTTGTCGCATCATGCCAAAAACCACTTCGTAAAAGTATTCGAGTCAACACATTGAAAATCAGTGTTGAAGACTTCCTAGTACGAGCAAAAGAGAAAGGCTGGGAACTGGAACCTGTACCTTGGTGCGAAACGGGCTTTTGGATTACAGCGGACGAAAGTGAAGCGCCACTAGGTAATACGGCAGAACACATGTCTGGTCTTTTCTACATCCAAGAAGCCAGCTCGATGATGCCACCTTCGGCACTTTTCCAAGGCGAAGCTGATTACCAAGCGGTGTTAGACACGGCGGCTGCACCCGGTTCTAAAACAACGCAAATCGCTGCGCTAATGAATAATCGCGGCGTATTGGTTGCCAACGAATACGCAGCAAGCCGTGTGAAAGTCCTTCACGCTAACATTGAACGTTGTGGCGTTCGTAATGCAGCTCTAAGTAACTTTGACGGCCGTGTATTTGGTGGATGGCTACCAGAACAATTTGATGCTGTACTGCTTGATGCACCCTGCTCTGGCGAAGGTACCATTCGTAAAGACGCTGATGCGATGAAGAACTGGACGTATCAATCTGTGGTCGACATTGCCGACACGCAAAAAGATCTGATTGAAAGTGCATTCCACGCGCTTAAACCTAATGGTGTGTTGGTTTACTCAACGTGTACGCTTAGCACCGAAGAGAACCAACAAGTGTGTCATCACTTAAAAGAGACCTTTGGTGACGCGGTTGAATTTGAATCTTTAGAGTCACTGTTCGACAACGCAAAAGCAACCACGACAGAGGAAGGTTTCCTTCATATCTTCCCACAGGTGTATGACTCAGAAGGTTTCTTCGTTGCACGTATCCGCAAGCTAGCGTCTGTGACACCACCAGAAGTTAAAAAGCGTATGGGTAAATTCCCATTTGAAAAAGTATCAAAGAAAACTCAGCAAGAAGTCGCTGAACAACTAATAAGTGCTCTCGATATCGAACTGCCAAGTGACACTCAAGTTTGGATTCGTGACAAAGACGTTTGGCTATTCCCAGAAGCGCTCGAGCCAATGATCGGTGAATTCCGCTTCTCTCGTATGGGCATCAAGATCGCAGAAACTCATAAAAAGGGTTACCGCTGGCAACACCAAGTGGCAACGACGCTAGCCACAGGCAATGAAGCCAACATTGTAGACCTGAGCATCCAAGACGCTCGTGAGTGGTTCATGGGACGAGATGTTCGCCCGGAAGGCTTGTCAGGTAAAGGCGAAGTACTAGTGAAGTACAATGGTGCAATCATCGGCCTTGGTAAGTGGGTTGGCAACCGAGTGAAGAATGGTTTACCACGCGAACTCGTCCGCGATAAGAACCTTTTCTAGTCGCTCGATAAAAGCTCACACTGTAATGAAACAACAAAAAGCCCAAACAACGTTAATTGTTTGGGCTTTTTCTATTCTCGTCGGCAACTTTATTTCGAGGGAAAGCATTGTAAAATCAATAGTTAATTTATACAAATATCAATTCAAGTCACTATTTTTAATAACAAAAATCGCTTACTGGAGAATTTAAACTAGACTTCAATCTAACAGTTAAAGAATTAAAACGATTAGCGTAGGCTCTTCGGAGCCCTTTCCCCTAAGCCCAAACAGGAAGGTTTGGGCTTTTTTTTGACCGAGAGTATCGCTTATTTAACTAAGCTGATGCCTTCTTTGTCGATCGTGATCTTGCCAGATTTGTACAAACCACCAATCGTCTTCTTGAACGTACCTTTGCTGGTTCTAAATGCAGAGAAAATAACCTCGGGTGAAGACTTATCATTCAAAGGCAGGTAACCGCCTTTCTTCTCAAGCAGGTCAAGAACCTTAGTGCTTAGGTCATCCATCTTAGCGACGCCAATTTTCTGAAGAGACAGATCAATCTTACCGTCTTCTTCACGAACGTTTTTAATGTAGCCTTTTAGCGTTTTACCAATGAATAGCTTACCGATGATGTCTGACGGGAAAATCATGCCCCAGTGTTCACCGTTCACAATCGCTTTGTAACCCAATTGGCTGCGCTCAGCGATAATTAGATCGACTTGTTCATTTTGCTTATAAGCCGCTGGCGTTTTGTCTAACCATTTGTTGAACTTCGTGGTACCAACAATACGGCTCGATGCTTTATCAATGTAGACATATACTAAGATTGACTGACCTTCGTTTAAACGGCCGCGCTGCTCGCTGAAAGGAACAAGAAGGTCTTTACCTTTCACGCCCCAGCTCATGAATGCACCAGTGCTGTTAACACCTTCAACCGTCATTAAACCAAACTGGCCTACTTGAGCGATCGGTTTTTCAGTGGTTGCAGCGATCTGGTTGTCAGAATCAATGTATAAAAAAACATCTAGCTTTTGACCAATTTCAACACCTTCAGGAGTAAATCGTTTCGGCAGCAACACGGTTCCATAGTCGCTAGCGTCAAGGAATACACCGAAGTCTGCTTGTTTTACTACTTCTAAGTTGTTTATTTGACCAATATTAATCATCAAGATTGTCTCTACTTTAAATTTGGCAGAGATTATACGTGATCTCTGATATGCTTTCGCTAGTTTCATTCATATTTTTACATTCTAGGAGACATCGTTGATCACCGTTGATAAACAAGATGCGATAACACTTAAAATTAACCATGCCATGGCTAAGACAAAAAAGCTCGACATGGACGTTTATCTATTCATTCCCGGTGAACTTGGACTAACTCCTGAAGTACTTTCTGAAAGTGCCTTTTTCTACAGCTCAATCACTCAAAAACGTGCCTACTACAGTGACAAAACACTTTTACCGTTGGTGCACAGTCGCTTAGCTAAGCGTGGACGATTGTCGATTACGCAGTATCGTGTCAGTTTGAGTTTGTTCGCCTATCAATATGTTATCGCGTTAGATAAAGCGGTAAGTAGCCTGAATAAAAATGATAGTGACGACGTAACGGCTGATGAAGTAGATGAAGTTATTGAGCTCGCGTTAGACATACTGAAAAAGCTTCGTCGTAGTATTCCTTATGAAGAGAACCTCAAACGCTACTACGCAAACATTGATAACTACCTTTCATGGTACACAGAGCAAAAATTCTTATCGTTGGTGTCACATATGCCACGTGGCAGCGAATACTCGACGATAAAAGAGCGACTCTTGACGCTTTGTGATAAGGAAACCGCTCACCGCAAGCTCAACCGTTACAACTCAGCTAAGGTACGTGAAGACGTCACCCGCCTGAGTAACAAGATGCGACTGCTGCGACGTTTGATAGAACACCCTATCGTCCTCAAGGAGAAGACCACTTCCATGGGTAAAAACGTCAAACGTGCCGTTAAAGGTATTGCGACAGGTTTGGTGATGGTTGTCGTGACCACTACCGTAATCTTGGCTCGTGACTTTCTTGGTGAGATTACCGCCTCCTTCATCGTGGCGATGTCATTCATCTATGCGTTGCGTGAAATCTTCAAAGATGACTTGAGAGACATCCTGTGGCGATGGCTGCGTAAAGGCAAGCCGAAATGGAAGCGTCGTTACTATGACCCAACGACCAATAAGTCTGTCGGCCATAAACTGGAATGGTTGGACTACGCGAACTTTTCGAAGCTTGCAGATCGTATTCAATCAATTCGTAAGAAGCGTGTAGTGCAACGTGAAGAGCAGATCTTGCATTATCGCTCTCATACTGAGATGTCGACATCGACGTTCATGAGTGGTTATGAAGAGACCCGTGAAACTTTATCCATCAGCTTAAGAGCGCTGACACGATTAATGGATAAGGGTTCAAATAAGGTATATCGCTTGAATGAAGGGCAAGTCAGCCGTGAATCAGTAGAAAAGCGCCACTTACTCAACCTGATCATTAAAGAAAATAATCACGATAACGAACCGACCTATTACCGTTGGAAAATCGTGATGAACCGTTCAAAGATCGTCGACATCGAGCAAATCACTCAAGAATCTTAATCTTGTTACGGTATGTGGATATTCAATTCACATACCGTTCTTGTCACTAATTCAACGGTTACCTTTTACTTTCAAACTATTTTCGAGACGGGACTTTCTTAATCGAAAGCGTTAGCGTGAACTCGGCCATCGGCTCGTCGCCATGCAAAGATGGGCAAGTCGCGATAATAGTTACGGGTTGATTCACTCGCTCCCCAGTGGAAATGGTTTCTGCAAGCATAGTGTTGATCAACTCACCGTCGTTACAAGTGAAATGCACATCGCCTTCTGGACGCTTTAAGAAGTTACCCGTCACCTCTTTAAATGCCAACGAAATCTTTTCACCTTGCTGCTGAGATTTGCTCATCGCAAGAAAGCCCCCCGCCACATCAGCACCCACAGCCAATACGCCAAAGTACATGCTATTAAGATGGTTCTTCGTTCGTCTTTTAAGAGGGATTTTGACCTCAACATGTTGGTTATCCAGTGCGAGCAATTTTGGCCTGCACAGCCAGATCAGAGGCACTTTGAAAAAACCAAACATGCTCAAGTAGAAATTTGCTTTTTGTAGAGGGGTCAACATTCGGATTACCTAGTCAAATCAGTCATCAGACCAGTTAATCGATTAGCGATAGGGATGTCAAAAAAATGTTACAAAAAAGAGATATCATCGCATAATGATATCTCTTTCATTCTCAAAGCTTTAGCGCTTCAAGCAAGTTGATTTAACTTAAACAGCAAGCCGATTTATGCAGTCACGACCGTTTCTACGCCTTCAAGATCGGCAATGTAACCTTGTAGACGCGGGTAATCCACCAAGCCTTGAGTCACCAGCAGTACAGGCTTCTTCGCATGCAGCGTCGCTTTAACAATCATATCTAACAAGGTAATAACAGCCTCGTTTTGTGGATCGAAAGCGTGTTTCTGAGCTTCATTGTCCTTATCTACACCTAAAGTGAAAGACGCTAAGCTATCAACGTTTACCACAACACCATCAAAGTAATGTAGTAGACGTTCGCTCAGTAACACTGCAGACGGCACATCACACGAGAACAGTACTTTCAAACCATTCAGGCCGCGTGGTAAGCCTTGCTCTGCAAGCAGATCAATAATCTTAGCTGCATCGCTTAATGCTCGTACATACGGTACAACCACTTCAACGTTAATGCCCTGCTCTCGCAACGTTTTAATGACCTGGCACTCTAAAGCGAAAGCCTTGCTGTACTCTGGTGTCGCGTAACGAGCAACGCCACGAACGCCTAGTGCTGGGTTAATCTCTTCAGCTTCACAGTTACCGCCAAGCAGCGAACGGAAGCCATAACTGTCTGCACTGCTTAATGCGATACGAACAGAAGTGTGATTTGGCTGAACGGCAGCTTGAATCGCAATCACCAAGGTCGAAACAAAATGCTCATCAACTGTTTTATCACCAAGGATCGCATTTAAAGACGTTTTTTCGATATCAGTAAGTGTATCTAAATGACTTTCAATACTTGGGTGGTAGAAGACGCGGTCCATTACCAATTCGGATAATGAAACGTATAAGTGGTTGGAATTATTATTATCGTTGTAAGAAGGCAGCACATCACCTAAAACAAGTTCTGGGTGCAAAGTGCTTTGATTTTCTTGAGTCATTGCTGCTCCAGCATTTTTATGTTGTGTTCAAACGAAAATACCGATAGCTGCCTGTTAATACAAGTGAAAATCCCTTATTTGACGCTGGCCTGCTGATAAAAATAAGAATATTAGCAATAACTGAGATAACTTTGACTCAATAGAGTTTATTCCTCTGTTCAATTCCGTTATCTTAACCACTTCGCAATAGAATAAAAAAGCTATCACATGCCATTAAAAACTGATGAGTTGAGAACCCAAGCTCTGGGTCCTATGCCAACTCCTGCCGAACTAGGCAATGCACACCCTATTACTGACGACGTTGCTGAGCGCATTAAAAATTCTCGCCGCCAAATCGAAGACATCCTAACTGGTCGTGATAACCGCCTATTAGTTATCGTAGGCCCTTGCTCTGTTCACGATACAGATGCGGCGCTTGATTACGCTGAGCGCCTAAGCCAGATTCAAGACCAGTACAAAGATGAACTGTTCGTTGTAATGAGAACCTACTTCGAGAAGCCTCGTACGGTTGTAGGTTGGAAGGGTTTGATTACCGATCCAAACCTTGATGGTTCATACGCACTTGAAACGGGCTTAAACAAAGCTCGTAAGCTTCTGTTAGACATCAACAAGCTTGGCTTAGCAACAGCAACTGAATTCCTTGATATGATCACAGGTCAGTACATTGCAGACCTTATCACTTGGGGCGCGATTGGCGCTCGTACAACTGAATCTCAGATTCACCGTGAAATGGCTTCTGCACTGTCTTGCCCAGTTGGCTTCAAGAACGCGACCAACGGCAATATCAAGATTGCTATCGATGCAATTCGTGCAGCGCATGCGTCACACTACTTCTACTCTCCAGATAAGAATGGCCGCATGACGGTTTACCGTACTTCTGGCAACCCATACGGTCACGTTATTCTACGCGGTGGTGATAAAGGCCCTAACTTCGACGCTGAATCTGTAGATACCGCATGTAAGCAACTGGCTGAATTCGACCTGCCTCAACGTTTGGTTGTAGACTTCAGCCACGCTAACTGTCAGAAACAGCACCGTAAGCAGTTAGAAGTTGCACAAGACATTTGTGAGCAAATTAAATCTAACAAGAACCAAATTGCAGGCATCATGGCAGAAAGCTTCATTGTTGAAGGTAACCAACCAATGACCGACATCAACAACCTAGAATATGGCAAGTCAATTACTGACCCATGCCTAAGCTGGGAAGATACGGCAACAATGCTAGACATGCTTGCAACAGCAATTAAAGATAGAAACTTAGCTTAAGGAAACAACACAATGCCATCATTTGACATTATCTCTGAAGTAGAAGCAGTAGAACTGCGTAACGCGGTAGACAACGCAAACCGTGAACTATCGACTCGTTTCGATTTCCGCGGCGTTGAAGCAAGCTTTGATTACAAAGATGAATCAGTAAAATTGACTGCTCAAGACGATTTTCAACTGAAGCAAATGCGCGATATCCTTCGTAGCAACCTAACAAAGCGTAATGTTGATCCTAACGCGATGGAAGCAAAAGCGGCAGACCAAACAGGTCGCACTTGGCACCAAACGGTTATCTTTAAGCAAGGCATTGAAACTGATGTAGCGAAGAAGATCGTTAAACTAATCAAAGACAACAAAGTTAAAGTTCAAGCTTCTATCCAAGGCGACAAAGTTCGTGTAACAGGTAAGAAACGTGATGATCTACAAGCTGTTATGGCTCTAGTTCGCAGCGGTGAGCTTGGTCAACCATTCCAGTTTGACAACTTCCGCGACTAATTTTTGAGTATGAGCGACCGCTTGTTTCAGTTGCTCATTCATCATCACAATGTCGTGTATGAAATAGCAGAAAGCCACTTCTTTATCGGAAGTGGCTTTTTATTTATCAGGTCCAGTTTTAGTTTTATTCCGAGCCTCTAGCCGATTTAAAACAACCAGAAAGCTCTTATTTCAACTAGAAACAACTACCTCAACTGAGTACTTGGGCTGCTGACAATTTTAGGTCTTTACCGACCAACAGATTAAACTCTACGCTTGCTGGTGGAATAAACACACACACTCGCAATTTCTCAGCTCTTGCCTGCTCAAGCTTGGTTGATAGCTCTCCGCTGTTAGCATAGCTCTCTCTTTCTGCGTCTCGACGGCACAGGTCGATAAATTCAAATGGACAATCGCTCGGTGAAAGTACGAGTTCTGCCTCTTGCATCAAACGTAAAGCCTTCATAGACAGCAACTCAACGTCCTGCTCGAATTCAATCCAAGTCACCTGTCCTTCGCTATCAATGCCTTCCGTTAGCGCTTGCTGATAGTAAGACTCTAACTGCTCTCTGTCAGTCACCTGCTCGATAAAACTGGATGACAAGAAACGCTCCCAAAACTTACGACGCTCGTCGACGGTTGGGAATGACTCTTTGATCGAATTGCGTTTTGATGCACCGAAATCTGCTATCAAACCTATATTTTGTGGCAATACCGTTTCGAGTTTTTCTCTAATATTTCTCACCAAAACAGGTGATGCACCGCCACTAGAGATGGCAATTTGGATCCTTCCGCGATTAATCATTGATGGCGTAATGAAGTCACAATAGGGTAAATCATCAACCACATTGACAAGAATACCTAATTTTTTTGCATCATTATGTACTTGATGATTCAAGCTTGGGTTGTCTGTCGTCGCCCACACCTGAAGGTAATTATTCGATATGATCTGTGACGAGTAAAAATTTTGCACCCAGTGAAGTTTATTTTCATCAACAAGCTGCTTTAAGTAAGGTGCGACCTTGGGAGATACCAAAGTCACATCAGCCCCAGCGCGTAACAAGCTGTCGACTTTACGGCAAGCAACCTCACCTCCACCAACCACTAAGATTGGCTTATTTTCTACATCCAAAAACATTGGGAAATAACGCATGTTCTTCCTTGAGATTACTTCAATAACTATTCAGCCATGCTACCAAATTTGGAGCATATTCATAACTATCGAAGTGCAATAAAAATATTTATTGACCAAATTTCAATCTTTTTTAAGGTTAATGCTCCACAACTGTGACATTCATTCAGAATATTTATCTAGTCAATTATCAATATAAAACTCTAAATCTCGTTGCACCAACAGTGTGAACTGTTGCACTATTTACATTTAGTTAACATTTGGTCATTCTAATTGTGTTCGGATTTGTGATTTCATTCAAAATTCTTTTTAAATTATACATTTGTGAAACTACGGATCCTTTCCTAACCTTATAAACAGTTGCTTAAATCGCACACAGTTTCATTTGCAAAATGCAACTCTTGTAATTTGAGCAACAAGGTCATAGAAAACGCAACACATAAGAGACACTCAAACGAGCACGAGTATCAGGTGTCACCTGGTTAACAAGGAAGGATACAAATGACAAATAAACTAACACTTCTTGCTTCAGTAGTAGCTGCATCAACTGCGATGATGGCAACATCAGCATCAGCGGCAGAAAGCACTCTGGACAAAGTCACATCTCAAGGTTTTCTAACTTGTGGTGTAAGTACAGGTCTTCCAGGGTTCTCTAACCCTAACTCAAAAGGTGAATGGGAAGGAATTGATGTTGAGTATTGTCAAGCTCTTGCAGCGGCTGTACTCGGTGACAAGACTAAAGTTAAGTATGTACCTCTAACCGCAAAAGAGCGTTTTACTGCGCTTCAATCTGGCGAAATCGACGTACTATCTCGTAACACAACATGGACACTACATCGTGACACTGCTTTAGGTCTGAACTTCGTAGGCGTTAACTACTACGATGGTCAAGGCTTCATGGTTAAGAAAGAGCTTGGCCTAACAAGTGCTCAAGAGCTTGATGGTGCTTCTGTATGTGTTCAATCAGGTACAACAACTGAACTTAACCTAGCCGATTACTTCCGTAACAGTGGCATGTCTTACAAGCCAGTGGTATTCGATACGGCAGCACAAACATCTAAAGGCTTCGACGCAGGTCGTTGTGACGTGCTAACGACTGACCAATCTGGTCTATACGCACTTCGCCTAAACCTCGCTGACCCTAAATCTGCACAAGTACTTCCTGAAATCATCTCTAAAGAACCTCTAGGTCCTGTTGTTCGTCAAGATGATGACAAATGGTTTAACGTTGCTAAGTGGACACTTTCAGCAATGATTAACGCGGAAGAATACGGCATCTCTTCTAAAAATGCAGACGAAATGCTTAAGTCAAAAGATCCAAACATCAAACGTATTCTTGGTGTAGACGGTCCTAAAGGTAAAGGCCTTGGCATTCGTGACGACTGGGGTTACCAAGTAATTAAGCAAGTTGGTAACTACGGTGAGAGTTTTGAGCGTACTGTTGGTACAGGTTCTCCACTTCAAATCTCTCGTGGTGTAAATGCATTATGGAATGCGGGCGGCTTTATGTACGCTCCACCAATCCGTTAATAAATTTTCAAGCATCAATTAGGGCGGAGTTTTCCGCCCTATTTATTAAATGGATTTGAGGTTATAGTAGTATGAAACCTAATGAAACTATTTCTCCAGCGCAGGCAAAGCCACAGGCCAAAAGTGCCAACTTATTTTACAACCCCACTTTTCGCTCCATCATTTTCCAAATTATCGCCGTCGGGGCGCTTTGTGCTTTCTTTTACACGATTGTAAATAATGCGCTCACTAACTTAGATTCCCGTGGTATCGCCACTGGTTTTGATTTTCTCTCCCAAGAAGCTGGTTTTGGCATCGGCTTAACACTAATTGAATACGACGAGACCTTCTCATACGGTCGTACATTCTTTATCGGTCTTCTCAATACCGCTTTAGTTTCAGTACTAGGCATCATGCTAGCCACGATACTGGGCTTTAGTATGGGTATCGCTAGACTCTCTTCAAACTGGCTAGTTAGCCGATTTGCAGCTGTCTACATTGAGATATTCCGAAATATCCCTCTTCTTTTGCAAATCTTTTTCTGGTACTTCGCCGTTCTGCAAGCCTTGCCTTCTGCTCGTCAAAGCATGAGCCTAGGTGAAGCAATTTTCTTGAACGTACGTGGATTGTACTTCCCTGCACCAGTGTTAGAGCAAGGCAGTAGCATTGTTATCGCATCATTGATTGTTGGTATTATCGCTACGTTTATTATCAACATTTGGGCGAATAACAAACAGAAACTTACCGGCCAACAAACACCGATGTTTCGAATTGCTGCAGCGTTGATTTTAGGCTTACCGTTGGTGACTTACTTTGTTATGGGTATGCCTATCTCTGCGGATTACCCTGTTTTAAAAGGGTTTAACTTCAAGGGTGGTATTAGCATAATCCCGGAGCTTGCTGCATTGATGCTTGCTTTAAGTATCTACACAGCAGCGTTCATTGCCGAGATTGTTCGTTCAGGTATTAACGCCGTAAACCATGGGCAAACAGAGGCTGCTATGTCTCTAGGAATCCCACGATCTAGAACCCTTAAGCTTGTCATTATCCCACAGGCATTAAGAATTATTATCCCACCACTAACCAGTCAGTACCTAAACCTGACCAAAAACTCATCACTTGCGATGGCCATTGGTTACCCTGATCTTGTCTCTGTATTTGCAGGAACAACATTAAACCAAACTGGACAAGCTATCGAAGTAATCGCGATGACAATGGGCGTCTACCTGACCTTGAGCCTATTAACATCTGCTCTAATGAACATATACAACCGCAAAGTAGCGTTGGTGGAGAGATAAGATGAGTACACATCAATTTCAACCTGATCTTCCGCCTCCAGCGAATACCGTTGGGCCAGTCGGTTGGTTAAGAAAAAATCTATTTAATGGACCAATTAACAGCGTCGTCACTGTGGTTCTTGCTTACTTTGCTTTTACCCTTATATGGGCAGTAGCGGATTGGGCATTCATCAGTGCCGACTGGATAGGAACCACACGCGATGCCTGCACTAGCGAAGGCGCTTGTTGGGTCTTTATTAGCGTTCGTTGGGAGCAATTCATGTATGGCTTCTACCCAGAAGCTGAACTGTGGCGACCTCGCCTCTTCTACGCTACGTTAGCCATTTTTGTGGCCTTACTGGCCTACGAAAAAACACCTAAACGTACGTGGATCTGGTTGTTCTTCGTAAACATCTACCCATTTATCATTGCTGGCTTGCTATACGGTGGTGTCTTTGGGTTAGAAGTTGTCGATACCCATAAATGGGGTGGTCTACTGGTCACACTGATCATCGCACTTGTTGGTATTGTAGTGTCACTCCCTATTGGTGTTGCACTTGCGCTTGGGCGTCGTTCAGAGATGCCGATCATTCGTAGTATGTGTACCGTATACATCGAAATTTGGCGTGGCGTACCGCTCATTACCGTTCTATTCATGGCCTCAGTTATGCTCCCGCTCTTTTTATCAGAAGGAACAGAAACCGATAAGCTGATTAGAGCACTTGTTGGGGTAGTACTATTCAGTGCAGCCTACATGGCAGAAGTAATTCGTGGTGGTTTACAAGCAATACCAAAAGGCCAATACGAAGCGGCTGATGCTCTGGGACTAAGCTACTGGAAAAAGACAGGGCTTATCATTCTTCCTCAAGCTCTTAAAATCACGATTCCTTCAATTGTGAACACCTTCATTGGTTTGTTCAAAGATACCAGTCTTGTTTTAATTATTGGTATGTTTGATGTGTTAGGAATTGGCCAAGCCGCGAATACCGACCCTGAATGGCTTGGGTATTCAACAGAAAGTTATGTATTTGTCGCGTTAGTGTTCTGGGTGTTTTGTTTTGGCATGTCGAGATATTCGATATGGCTAGAAAACAGACTTCACACCGGTCACAAACGATAATTAACAAGATCAAGGACGTATTATGACGCAGCAGACAGAAAACAACTCCCAAGGTCTTATGATCGAGTTGAAAGACATGAACAAATGGTACGGTGAATTCCACGTACTTAAGAACATCAACCTAGAAGTTAAAAAAGGCGAGAAAATCGTTATCTGTGGCCCTTCCGGCTCAGGTAAATCAACGATGATCCGCTGTATCAACCGATTAGAAGAGCACCAAAAGGGTCATATCTTTGTTTCAGGTAATGAATTGACGGAAGATCTCAAGAACATCGAAGCCGTTCGCCGAGATGTAGGCATGTGTTTCCAGCACTTCAATCTGTTCCCACATCTGACGGTATTAGAGAACTGTACTTTGGCCCCTATCTGGGTCAAAAAGATGCCGAAAGAAGAAGCTGAAGCGATTGCGATGAAATACCTAGAGCGTGTGAAAATTCCTGAGCAAGCAGACAAGTTCCCAGGTCAACTTTCAGGTGGTCAACAACAGCGTGTAGCTATCGCTCGCTCTTTGTGTATGAACCCTCAAGTGATGCTGTTTGATGAGCCAACGTCGGCACTCGATCCAGAAATGGTTCGTGAAGTATTAGACGTAATGGTTGAGCTAGCGGAAGAAGGCATGACAATGCTTTGTGTGACGCACGAGATGGGCTTTGCTAAAGAGGTAGCAGATCGCGTTATCTTCATGGATGCCGGTGAAATCATAGAAGAGAACAACCCTGTCGACTTCTTTGAAAACCCACAATCAGACAGAACGCAGAACTTCTTAAGTCAAATCTTACACCATTAATGTGTTATGATGCATAAACTATAGAGGCGGCTTAGGTCGCCTCTTTATTTTTCAAGGTTATAGATGGTTTTCTAAAGTTCTAAATAACTGGCTATGACGACTAAAGGTTGAAGATCGTATTTTAGCTATACTTAATTACAGCCTAAAGAAATACTTTGTTACACCTTCAGAAACACTTAACCGACTATTTTTATTATTATTTTACGTATACAGGAGGAATGAAAGACTTGATTTTTCGAACTTTCACCCCCATAAATGTACTAATAACTATTGAAGTCACCTTACGAGGAAGATTATGAACAGCCCTATGTTTTCACGCACAGCATCTCAAGAAAGTGCTCTGCAAACCAATAAAGTGTTGCGTAACACCTACGCATTACTGTCTATGACACTACTTTGGTCTGCTGTTGTAGCAGGCGTATCCATGGCGATGAACCTTCCTCGCCCGGGTCTTATTATCATGCTTGTTGGCTTCTACGGCCTACTTTTCCTAACAGAGAAGAACCGTGACAACAGCATGGGTCTAGTCTTCACATTCCTATTTACAGGTTTCTTAGGCTACACCATTGGTCCAATTCTTAATATGTACGTTGGCGCAGGCATGGGTGATGTAATCCTAACTGCACTTGGCGGTACAGCACTGGCGTTTATGGGCGCATCAGCTTACGCGCTAACAACTAAGCGTGACCTGTCGTTCCTTAACGGCATGCTATTAGCTGGTTTTGTAGTACTGCTTGTAGGTATGGTTGCAAATATCTTCCTACAGATGCCTCTACTATCATTGGCAATGAGCGGTATGTTCATCCTATTCTCGACTGGTGTTATCTTGCTTACAACGCAAAACATCATTCGTGGCGGTGAAACAAACTACATCTCTGCAACGATCAGCTTGTACGTATCAATCTACAACATCTTCATCAGCCTGCTAAGCATCCTAGGCATCATGGGCAACGACGACTAATCGTTCCCATCATTGAAGAATATCTAGCCCAAGAGCCTACCTCTTGGGCTTTTTTGTATCTATAAGTACGATATTTCTATGGATAGCTACAATTTCAGTTGAGAAAGATAAACTTGGTCATGTACCCTACCCGCATAGTTAATTGGATTCTGGATTAAACATGTTTGAATATAACGGCAAGCAAATCGAAACCGACGCTCAAGGCTACCTATTGGATTACACGCAATGGGAAGAAGGTATGATTGAAATACTTGCTCAAGATGAAGCTATTGAACTTACGGATGCACACTTAGAAGTCGTCCATTTTGTAAGGAGCTTTTACGAAGAGTTCAATACCTCACCAGCGGTTCGTATGCTAGTTAAAGCGATGCAAAAAGCGCACGGCCCAGAAAAAGGTAACAGCAAGTACCTATTCAAGTTATTCAAAAAAGGGCCGGCAAAACAAGCAACCAAGCTCGCCGGTTTACCTAAACCAGCAAAGTGCTTGTAAAAACCTAACCCGCTTTAAGTTATTTAATTACGCTCGATATAAATACTGTAGTGCCATAACTACAGTATTTTAAACGTCCCTACACGTACGTCTTGGCGCTCACTATCTTTAACTTGATGCATCTCTACGTTGTCTACGATTGCACTCGAAGGGCCTATGTTGAGCCAAGCATGCAACTTCTCTATTTGCTGACTCTCTCCGACAGCTAATACTTCAACTCGACCATCATTTAAGTTCTTCGCATAGCCTGAGAGACCCATAGCTTGCGCCTGCCTACTGGTGTGGTAACGAAACCCAACACATTGAACTACGCCTGACACGACAAAAATATATTGTGAACTTTCCATAACGTTGCCTCATAATTTATATGAATGATATAGTTGAGCTTCTATTCATTCACCACTTATTGGTGGACTTACTTCGAGTATAACGATTATGAAAGAAATCCCATTTCGTTGGATTGACAAATATCTCATTCACCTAAAAATCCAAGAAAAGTTCTATCTACTCTTCTTATTACCTCTTCTCGCCCTAGTTATATTAACTCTCGTTTTAGATAGCGCCGCGGACTCTTTGCTTGCTCACCTTTATCAAGAAGAAATGCTCTTGATGAAAGGACTTATCGAAGCAGGTCAACTCACTAAAGATCAAGTCGCTCAACTTGTCAGCAGCTCTGAAACCATCTCTTTGGGCTACGGTGCTGGTTCTGTTTCGGTAATGAATGGTGCATTCAGCCTAGTTGCTAACCATGACCAAAACCTTTGGTCTGCTCTGTCTACGACTCAGGTTTCTATCATCGCTGTAACCCTAACGCTTATCGCGCTGGGTGTTTACTACATCATGACCTTCATCGGTGGTGCGATGTTCTCTATGAACAAAGCTTTAAACACACTGGCTAATGGTGACCTAACTTGCCGCATGAACTACTTCTTAGTTCGTGATGAGTTTAGTGAAATCGCTATTACGATCGACAAAGTAGCAGAGCGTGAACAAAACATGGTTCTGTCAATCCAAGAGTCTGTCGCTCTAATGCAGCAGATCAGCTCGGACTTAAACCAGTCAACACAACAAAGTTCAGACATCTCTGGTAACCAACAAGAACACCTGAATAGCTTAGCAAGTGCAACGGAGCAAATGGCTGCTACGATTCGCGAAGTAGCTACCCTTGCTCATGAGTCTAGTTCACAAACGATGGACGCTCGCGGCGTTGCGCAGAGTGGTCAAGTCAAGGTTTCAAATACATTGGAGTCTATCTCTAACCTATCTCAAGAGATCCAATCCGCTTCACAAGCAGTAGAAGAACTTGATGCCAACGCGGCGCAGATCGATGAAGTGGTCGCAACCATCAATGGCATTTCAGAGCAGACTAACCTATTGGCACTGAATGCTGCCATAGAGGCTGCACGTGCAGGCGAGCAAGGTCGTGGATTCGCTGTTGTTGCCGATGAAGTTCGTGCCCTTGCTGGTCGTACTCAACAAGCAACGGTTGAAATCCAAAGTATGATTGAGTCATTACAACGTAACAGCCAATCACTGACCAAACTGATGGAAGTAACGGTAAACAATGCTGGTGAAGGCCAAACACTGATGTCGGAAGTGAACGTTGAGATCGGTTCATTAGCTGAAAAGAACCAGTCTATTTCAGATAGCAGCACTCAAATTGCTACCGCGGCTGAAGAACAAGGCGTAGTCGCTGACAACATTGCACAAAGTGTTGAAGAGATTCGTCATCAATCAGACAGTATCTGCGAGATGATCAGTAAGAGTAATTCCAATGTCGACCAACTTCGTAAACAAAGCGATACGATGGAAGGTTTGCTGACAGGTCTTAAAGCTTAATACTGATATCCAACCACTAAGTGTTGATTAATCATACTAGGGCTGCTTCTGCAGCCCTTTCTTATTTGCTTTTCACCTGTACTTCCCCGACAATACCCCTCCTTCAAATTCAACAAACAGAGTAAATTATGACTCCTTCAATTCATCTAGCTAAAGGCCGAGATAAATCACTACGCCGCAAACACCCTTGGGTATTTTCTCGCGGTATCGATAAGGTCGAAGGCGAACCAAAACAAGGTGAAACTGTAGACGTATATGCTCAAAATGGTCAGTGGCTTGCAAAAGCGGCTTACTCACCAGAATCTCAAATTCGAGCTCGTGTTTGGACATTTGAAAAAGAAGAAATCAACAAGGCGTTCTTTGTAAAACGAATTCAAGATGCACAGTCTTTACGTGAAGACATCATCGAACGTGACGGCCTAACGGGTTACCGTCTAACAGCTGCAGAGTCTGATGGCCTGCCTGGCATCACAATCGACAAATACCAAGACTTCCTTGTTTGCCAACTGCTAAGTGCTGGCGCTGAGTTTAACAAAAGCGTGTTGGTTGAAGCGTTAATTGAATGCTTCCCTGACTGTAACATCTACGAGCGTTCAGACGTGGCAGTTCGTAAGAAAGAAGGCTTAGAACAGGTTGTTGGCGTTCTTCACGGTGAAGAACCACCGAAGTCTATCGTGATTGAAGAAAACGGCGTTAAGATCAGCGTGAACATTATGGAAGGCCACAAAACGGGCTTCTACATGGACCAACGTGATAGCCGCAAAGAATCGATGAAGTACGTTAAAGGCAAAGATGTCCTTAACTGTTTCTCATACACAGGTGGCTTTGGCCTTTACGCACTCAAAGGCGACGCGAAGCGTGTTATCAACGCTGACGTATCTCAACTTGCTCTTGATACGGCTAAATTCAACGCTGAACTTAACGAGTTTGATATCTCGAAAAAGCGCGCTGTGTTCCTTAACGCTGACGTTTTCAAACTGCTTCGTGAGTACCGTGACCAAGGCACTAAGTTTGACGTAGTGATCATGGACCCACCAAAGTTTGTTTCAAGCAAGAACAACCTAACTTCAGGCGCTAACGGCTACAAAGACGTTAACATGCTTGCAATGCAAATCCTGAAACCAGGCGGCACCCTACTCACCTACTCTTGCTCTGGCTTAATGGGTACAGACCTATTCCAAAAGATCATCGCTGATGCAGCATTAGACGCAGGCCGCACTGTTAAGTTCGTAGAGCGCTTCGAGCAAGCAGCCGACCACCTAACTGACACTGCTTACCCAGAAGGCTTCTACCTAAAAGGCTTTGCTTGTAAAGTTCTGTAGACAGTTAAGCTTTAGATAACGAGTTAATAAAAAAGGGCCTTTCGGCCCTTTTTTAGTATTGGTCAGGTAAGTTCACGAACAACTGACTCACCAAGTTGGTCAAATCACCATTAACAACAGAGCCATCACCTTGTGAATTTACCGAGTCGAACTGATTACCTACGTTGTCGAGAACAATCGTTTGACTTTGGCCTGTATTATCTGTGTTTTCTGAAATGGTAATCACGAGGTCTTTATCACCGCCGCCATTATCAACCTTTTCAATAGTGATATGATCAAGAAGATCAAACATTGAACTTTCGTTTGGTAACAACTCAGAGATATCAAGATGGTCTTCCCCTAGAGCAAAATCGGTTATCGTATCGACATCACCTTGGAAAGGTTCGTCGACCCACTTGAACAGATCGTCACCGTCACCACCAGTTAAGATATCATCACCAAGACCACCGATAAGCGTATCTTTACCACCTTGACCGTACAAAATATCGTCGCCTTCGCCGCCCGATAAAACATCGTCCTTGTCGTTCACTCGAGATTGGTCAAAATCTTGTACGTTATCTGAAATATAGTTGTGTATATCTCGCGCTGACACAGAAGATAATTGCTCACCAGTTTCTTGAGCTACGTACTTCTGTATCGCTGCGACGCCCTGTCCTGAAATACCGTCAAATTGCACTAAGTCACCGAACATGATGTCATCACCAGCCAAGGCATCGATCTGGTCTTCACCTTGCAACAAGCTAACCTCTTTACCAAGAATAACCTCTGATAATTTCGTTACGTCTATTGACGTTTCAACTAGGCCATCAGAGTCGTAATCTTCGAGAACATCTTCATCTAATGAATTACCGAGCCCAATAGCATCAACAGATGACATCAATGCGAGCAATTGATACATATGTTGACCTTGTTTATTGACGCCACCCTTATCATAGTAATCGTAAGAATTACCATTAATGCTTAAGTCACCAATTCTATCCCCTGTTAATGGTGAATATAACTTGGCATTATCATCAATTAATACACTACCTTTATAATTAACAACACCACTTGTATATCCGGTAGGTAACAAATCGGCCAGTGTTATAACTTGGTTCGAACTCAAATCATAATCGATCAATATTTCATCGAACTCACTTTTCATTAACCTACTGTCAGTAAAGGAAGTCGGCTCACCGTCAGAAATGAAATATGAAATGTTGTTCCCACCGTTTTGGTCAGCGAACCATTCAACAGCAGATTGAAATCCAGCTTCGTAATTGGTACCACCTCCGCCAACATCAGTGATGGAGTCAAGTGCTGCGACAAACTGTTCTCTTGGGTTCTGACTGCTCAAGTCGACAGATACTGACGTATTTGAGTTGTTTGAAAAATCCGTGATTAGAATATTAACTTGCCCTGAATGTTGCCCCTGTGAACTAGCAAAAATCGCGTCAAAAACAACCAACAGTTCATCTTTTGCGGTTTCGACATCTCTTCCCATGCTACCCGACGTATCGAGAATAAACGCTATGTTGTAATCCTCACCGGCAACAATTTGAATCCCTTGAACATCACCAACAATCAAATCGTTGTTCTCTGTCCCTTTGATATTGTCATCCCCGTGGGAACCAGATTCCAAATCATAGCTTCTGAAACTTATATCTGCTGACGTGATAGTTATTGCTTCATCATTATTAATCAATTCAGAAGATGATGCAGATACAGAAAGCTCAAAATCAAGGTCTCCTTCATAAGAATAAGGAATTCGAAGCTCTGCACTAACATCACCAGAAACAGGTATAACAATTGAATACGAACCGTCGATGTTTGGAGATATAAGCTGACCACCAACGTACAAGTCGACACCATGAGGGATGCCTTCAAGAGTAAATTCATTACCTAGCGATTCACTACCATCGTTATCAACGAGTTCCGCTGAAATATCTAGCGGTATTACGCTGTCTTGTAGGACTGTATATTCTCCGGTCTCACTATCAATCTCAACAACAGCATCTGAGAAAATAATTCGTTCAATACCATATAAGTGATCACCATCTTCAGTAGAAGGTGAATTATCACTAGATGTATCTCTTTCAAGAGAATCTTTAACTAACCAATAAGGTACTTGGCTATGCTCCAGGCCTCTAAAATCAAGATCGTATTCAGACAATTTACCTTGATAGATAACTGTATCCGTTTCAACTTTACTATCCTGAGACCCATTACCACCATAAAACGAATCATTGCCACTAGTACCAACAAACGTATCGCTACCCTGCTGACTCAGGTTAACGGCTTGCTGATCGCCAACAAACTGCTGAGCCGCCGCATTGTCCGGTGCGATCATCAAGTCATCGCCTTGATTGCCATTATTGAAAGCTGGAGACTGATCAACGTGGTCGAAGTTAACACCCCCAATAGATGTCTCACCACTACTTACAAGGTCTCTAATATCACTAGGTGAAGTACCAAATTCAGGCACAGCTTGTGATTGTTGCAGCTCTCCGACCGCAATAGTTACGCGAGGAGCATCAGCAACCGCACTAACGGTAATATCGAGAGTATCGCTCACACCAGTATTTGTAGTGTAAGTCACCGTCGGAACGTTACCTGACCAATGATCAGATGGTACAAACGCGTAACTACCATCTTGCTCAACCGTCAACTCACCACCAGTTAGCGTGATAGTTTCACCAACGTTATAGGAGGTTCCTCCTACTTCAATTGACTGCAGTGATAATATGTTATCTGCATCAGTATCGTTTGTTAAAACGTTACCAGAGACGCTTGTATCTTCATCTACAGTACGGGTGTCTGGCTGCGTGTTTGTAACATTGTATTCATGAACAACCACATCAATACTTGTCGTAGTCGTAGCAGTACTTGTTGAATCCTTTTCACTAGCGATCGCTTCCACATCAATAGTAAAATCGTCGTGACTTCCCGAAGGCGGTAAGACAGTTAGATTTGTCATCTCCCAACTACTGATATCAAACGTCTCATTAGTGCTAGTGAATGTGTGAGAATTAACTCCATCACTTAACTCAGAACCGATAGGGAAACCACTTACATTAACAGCCAAAGTTTCTGAACCATCAGTATCATTTAAATTTGCTTGCAGCTCCGTCAGTGGAATAAGGGTGTCTTGCGGACCTTCATTCGTTGTATAGACCTGATAGAACTCAACGCCATTTTCGTTAATTAGTTGTGATGTTCTTATGTCAATATTATCAAGCTGAGACACATCACTGACTACACCAAAGTTCGTGTTATCTAAGTTGACAGGACTCGCGCCATCTACAGAAACATTGACATCGAAATTACCAGGGCCACTCTGGTTATGGTGGTAAACCTCTATCGGATAGAAACCTGACACAGTCGGTGTAAATGCAATCCCTTGGATACTCCCACTACTATCTCCCCATCGAGCATCATCTGTAAGCTCGCCACCAATTTTTATCGCTAAACTATCATCCGCATTACCAACGAAATCATAAGATTTACCTGCTTCTAAATAAATTAAGCCAGTGATGAGTGTAGCTTGACCCGCACCTTGACTAGCATCACGCACATCGTTGACATTACTTGGAGAACTACTGTTGCTATCCAAACCATCGATGACATTTATCAAGGTAACAGGGTCCACACCATTACCAACCCCATATTGGGAACCAACAGAGACACTATTCCACATATTTACGTTGAATTGTTGATCCGGTAGTTCAATACCGTCTATGTTAGTAATCAAGTTAGGCGCATCAGCAATTGGCGTAACATTTATCGCTATAGTCGACTCTTGGCCTACGTTTACACCATCCGTTGGTTTGAAACCAATCTGTGCATAATCTTGTTGTTGATCCCCGATACCTGGAGTTGAGTGACTATCGTACCCAGATTCATCTTCATCCGGAGTAAATCTAACTCTATTTGCATCAAACTCGCCCTTGTCAATAACTTGACCAACCGAAATGTCATGCCACTGACCATCATCACCGAAATACTCAAACTGACCGTTATCTGGTAAATCGGTAATCTCAATACCTAGAGCTGAATCAGGTGAATCAACATCGGTAATTCCGAATGAATCCCATTCAATGAAGGTTGATGTATCTTCGTCAGTTGTGATAACTCCGCCAGATGATGTTGGGGCTTCATTCAGGTTCTGCTCGTTCAGCG